>JBGASI010000571.1:0-3177 GCA_044229815.1 Vicinamibacteria bacterium
CCAGGCCCGCCGCCAGCAGCCCGACCTGCAGGAGGACCGCCACGTCAGGGAGTGGCCTTCTCGGCGGCCTTGGGTGCGCTCAGGTAGCCCACGATCCGGTCCTTCTCGATCGAGTACACGACGATCTCGTGGATCTGCCGCGAGCCCTTGCGATAGAACTGCACCGGCTCCAGCAGCGTCTTGTCCTTCTTCTCGATCTCGAGGTCGTCCACGACCAGCACCATGTTGAACTTGTGGCGCTTGGCGTCGGCGTCCTTGAGGCGCAGCGCCACCGGGCCGACGGGAGAGGGCGACTTCGACTTGGCGAGGTCGAACTCGAAGTAGTCGCGCAGCCCCGTGCGCTTGAGCGCGGCGAGCTCCTCGGCGTTGCGCGCGATGAGGCCGCTCTGCTCGCCGAGGTCGCCGACGGCGCGCTGCAGCTCGGCGCGTGTCTGCTCGATCGCCGCCTTGCTCGCGGCGACGTCTTCCTTCACCTTGCCCACCTCGCCGCCGAGGTTCGCGATCGTCGCCTGGCCCTTGCGCTGGTCCTCACGCAGCTGCCGCGCGGCCTCGGCCGTGCGCTCGAGCTCGGCCGCGGTGAAGCCGGCCTTCTCGGCGACGGCCTCGGTCTGCCCGCGCACCCCGGCCAGGCCGAGGTCGAGTTCCTTCGTCCGCTTGTCGGCCGTCGCGGTCTGCGTGCCGAGCTCCCCGACGCGGGCCTGGAGGGCGCCGATCTGCTTGCGGGCGTTGCGCACCTCGACGAACAGATAGCCCGCGAGGGCCAGCGCGACGAGCGCCAGGCCCGTGCCGAGCATCCCGAGGACGCTCGCGCTGCCGCCGCCCCCGGCCGGTTTCGTCTCCTGCGTGTCGGTGATCGGGCTCATGATTCCTCCCCCTCCTGGCTCCCCGTGGGAAGGGGCATCCTACATGAGGACCGGGGCGCTCGTCAGGGCGCCGGGCTTGCAGCCGCGGGGCGGATGAGGAACCAGGTGCGCGAGCCGGCCTCGACGCGGACCCTCAGCGACAGGCGCCGCTCGCGGTCGAGGCCGGCGCGGCGCGGCTTCGCGTCCTCCTGCGCGACGAGGACGGCCCCCTCGAGGCCAGCGTAGCGCAGCGGCAGCGTCAGCTCCTGCTCGAGCGGGACGTCGAGCGGGTTGTAGACGACGGCCAGGGCGCGCTCGGGCAGGGCCGGGTTCACGTGCACGACGGCGTCGAGGTTGCGGCCGTCGGCCCGGCGCACGTGCACGACGTCCGACTCGAGGATCGCGCGGTGGCGCTTGAACCAGGACACCCACTTCACGACGACCGCCTTCGTGGCCGGGCTGTCGTAGAGCCGCGGGCCGCGGTAGCAGGCCTGCGCGCCGTAGCCGAGGTTGTTCGCGAGGTGCTGCTCGTAGTCGGCCAGGTGCTCGGCCAGCGGCTCGAGCGTCGCCGCTTTCCCGCCGCCCTGGTACTCGACGAGCGGCACCATCATCCAGCCCATGCTCGGCGTCTTCGACCAGGTGCCGTCGAACAGGTTCTGGCGGGCGTGGACGTGCTGCTCGGCCCGTGGCAGCGACCAGTTGGTCTCGCGGTAGCCCATGCCGGTCTTGTTCGAGCCGGCGAGGAAGTAGTAGTCGGGCACGTTGAGGTAGCTGCCGCGCGCGCGGGCCCAGCGGTAGAGCGCCGCGATCGCCTGGTACTGCGTCCACTGCGAGTCGGATAGCCCGCGGTGGCCCGGGTGCGTGGTCGAGGCGCAGACGTCGCCGGGGTAGCTGCCGTCGTGCTCGAACACGTCGAAGCCCGTCTCCTCGATGAAGCGGCGGATCTTCTCGAAGTAGGTCCCCGCCCAGCGGCTGCCGAGGCAGGGCGAGTGCCCGAAGATGGCGCCGCCCGGCTTGCCGGTGGCCGGGTCGACGACGTCGGTCTCCGCGTCGATCGTGCGGCTGGCGAGCAGCGAGTAGCCGCCGAGCGAGAGGCCCTTCGCCCGCGCGTACTCGCGCAGCTCGCGGAACTTCCCAAGGTTCGCGGGCGAGACGTCCTCCATGTCGAGCCCGCTCCAGAAGCTGACGATCACCATCTCGAAGCCGCACTCGGCCGCCTGGTCGATCGCGCGCCGCACCAGCACGGGGTCGGTCGAGGTGAGGTGCAGCATCAGCGGGTTCTCGGTGGACCACGGCGCCAGCGCGCGGAAGAGGCGCCGCACGGCGAGGCCCCTGCGCTCGCGGTCCCAGTCGTCGTGGACGAGCTCGAAGGCCCGGAAGCTCGTGAAGGCCGCGCCCGGCAGCACGTCGACGTCGGGCCCGAGCGGCGGCTTCACGTGCAGCAGGCACGGCGTCTTGCGCTCGTAGTTGACCTGCGTCGCGTAGTCGGGGTCGGCGAGCCAGTGCACGGTGCGGTTCGAGTTCGTGTCGGCCATGCCGCCGAAGGCGTAGTCGGTGAAGACGGAGACGTTGGGCCGAAGCCAGTCGCCGTAGCCCTCGACGACCGACTCGGGCTCCACGAGCGCGAGCACCTCGCTGACGAAACGCGTCAGGCGCAGCGTCCGCCCGCTGCCGTTGCGCACGGCGAGCCACTTGGAGAAGACGGGCAGGCCGTCGTACAGCTCGTAGTGGACGTCGACCCGCACGTCGGCGAGATCCGGCGCCGGTCCGACGAAGCGCAGGACCAGCGCCACGCCCGGCGGCGGCCAGGCGGTGTTCCCGGCGTGGCGCACCTGCTTCCAGGCCATGCGCTCGCTCGTCTTGCCGCTCTCGAAGCCCTCGAAGCGGAAGGCCGCGGGGTCCGCCTGCAGGCGCTCGATCCACTCCGTCCGCAGGTAGGCGTGGTTCGGCTGGCCCAGCAGGCCGCCGACCGCGCGGGCCTGCCCGTCGATCTCGAGGATCGCCTCGGGCCCGACGGCCCGCAGCAGCGTCTCGCCGGTCACCAGGTTCGAAAGGCCGACGGTCGCGGCGTTCGGCGCGAGGCGGAAGGTCCGGGCCACCAGGCCGTTCGCCAGCACGATCTCGCCCGGCGCGGCGCCGCGGAAGACACCGGCCCGCTGCGCGACCGGAGTCGTGAGCCAGTCGCCGCGCGAGCGCTGGCCGTTCCAGCGCGGCAGCCCCTCGGCCGCCTGTCCCGTGGCGGTGACGGCGACGGCGAACAGCGCGACGGAAACCGTGAGCATCCCCAGCCCTCCGGGCGCATCATATGCCGCTGCGCGACCGCTCCCCGGCCCTG
>JBGASI010000572.1:0-3172 GCA_044229815.1 Vicinamibacteria bacterium
TGGCGCGACTCGTCGAAGCCGACCGCCCCGAGCTGCCCCGCCACGACGTCGAGGTCGGCCGCCAGCTCGGCCGCCCGGCGACCTGCGCCGTCGAGCGTCGCCTCGGCCGCGGCGAGCGCCGCCGTCTCGGAGGCCACGTCCCGCTCGAGCGCCGCGCCCTCGCGACGCGCGGCGCGCGCGCCGTGGGCCAGCTCGGCCGCTGCGGCGAGACGGACGAGCGCCGCCTCGGCCCGCGCGGCTGCCGCCTCCGACGCGCCGCGCAGCGCGCGCGCCTGCGCGAGCGCCTCGGGCGTCGCGCCGGCGTAGTCGGCCTCGAGCTGCTTGCGCACGTACTCGACCTCGGCCTTCGCCGCCGTGCCCTTCTGGTTGGCGAGCTGCTGCATGCGCTCGTAGACGCCGAGGCCGAGCAGGGCGACCAGGATCTTGCGCCGCTCCTTCGGCTCGCCCTTCAGGAACGCGTCGAACTGGCCCTGCGGCAGGACCACCGCGCGCGTGAAGCCGTCGTAGTCGAGGCCCAGCACGCGCTCCACCTCGAGCCGGATCTCCCTCGCCTTGTCGGTGACGGGCTCGGCGCCGGAGGCCGTCAGGCGCTCGAGCCGCTGCTGGGAAGGCCGGTCGCGGCGCACGGCGCGCACGATGCGGTAGCGCTCGCAGCCGACGGCGAACTCGAACAGCACCGACAGCCGGTCGCAGCCGTGGCTGATCAGCTGCTTGTAGTCGTCGCCCACCCGCGGCACCTGCCCGTAGAGGGCGAACACCATCGCGTCGATCAGCGACGACTTGCCGGCGCCGGTCGGGCCCGTGATCGCGAAGAGATCGAGGCCCGTGAAGTCGAGCTCGAGGGGATCGCGAAAGGAGGTGAAGCCGGAGACGGCGAGACGCAGCGGCTTCACCGCGACGCCTCCTCGTAGAGCTCGGCGAAGAGGGCCCGCAGCTCCTCGGGCGCGTCGGCCCGGTTGCGGTGGCGGTAGTACTCGGCGAAGAGGCGGGACGGGTCCAGGCTCACCCGCGCCGAGGGCGCGCTGCCGCCGCCCGCGACGCCCGTCCCGGGGTACTCGACCGCGACGTCGAGCGCGTTCGGCAGCAGCTCCTTGACCCGCTCGGCCAGACCCGGCACGGGCGCCTCGGCGCGCACCAGGACGCGCAGGTAGGCGTCGCCCTGCGGCTCGGCCAAAGAGCGCAGCTCCTCGAACGTGCCCGAGAGGTCGCGCAGGCGGCGGCCGGCGCCGAGTGCCACCGACTCGACGGAGGCGGCCCGTCCCGGGCTCGCCTCGAAGACGACCACGCGCTTCTCCTGCTCCTGCTCGCCGAAGTCGAGCTCGATCAGCGAGCCGGCGTAGAAGGTGCGCGACGGGGCGGTGATCTCCTGCGGGCGATGCAGGTGACCCAGGCCGATGTACTGGACCGACGACGGCAGCTGCTGCGGGTTGACGCCGTAGACCTGGCCGAGGTGCAGCTCGCGCTCGCCGGTGCCGCGCCGCGCCCCGTCCACGAGCAGGTGGCCGAGCACGACGTTGACGGTGGCGGGCGTGAGGTCCTTCACGAGCGCCGCCAGGATCTGCTCGACCCGCGCGGCGTAGGCCTCGTACCACGCGTGCTCCGGGCCCATCACCAGGCAGGCGTCCACGACGCGCCGCTCCGGCACGAAGGGCAGCACCGCGACGCGGGCCTCCTCGCGGCCGTCGCGCGAGGCGAGCGCGACGACGCCCCCCTCGCCCGGCGGCTTCACGTCCGGGCGGACGTGGATGCGCAGACCCTCGAGCAGCCCGGCCAGGGCGCCCAGCTTCTTCGGGTGGTCGTGGTTGCCGGCGATCACGACACAGGCGATGCGCTCGTCGAGCAACCTCGCCAGGAAGTCGTAGACGAGCTTCTCGGCCTCCGCCGGCGGCGCCGGCGAGTCGAACAGATCGCCGGCGACGAGCACCGCGTCCACCTGCGCCTCGCGGGCGATCCGCGCGACCTCCGCGAGCGCCGCCGCGTGCGCGTCGGCGCGCGAGCGGCCGCGCAGCGTCTTGCCGACGTGCCAGTCCGCGGTGTGCAGGAAGCGCATCAGCGACGGACCGGGCGCGCGGCGTCCATCAGCGGAAGCCCGCGAACGGGTCCGCGCCGCCCGCCTCGCTCACCTCGCTCTTGCGGGTGGCCCAGGCCGGGAAGGGGAAGCGCAGCAGCAGCGGGGTGGGGATCTCCGGCTGCTGCACGATCATGGTGCCGGGCTTGAGGATGCCGGCCCGGCCGCGGCCCGCGGCGGTCAGGAAGCCGTACTCGGGCCGCTCGGCCTCGGCGCTGTCGAGCCGGCCGACCACGCGCAGCGCGGCGTTCGCCACGATCCGGCCCTCGACCTCGCTCGCGGTCTGCTGCGCGCCGATCAGCACGATGCCGAGGCTGCGGCCGCGCTCGGAGACGTCGAGCAGCACCTCCTTGATCGGGCCGCTGCCCTCGCGCGGCGCGTACTTGTTCAGCTCGTCGAGCACCACGAACACGAGCGGCCGCGAGGTGCCGAGCGCCTCCTTCTCCTCGAACATGCGCTTGAGCACGGCGCCGACCACGAAGCGCTTGGCGCGGTCGTGCAGGCCGTGGATGTCGATCACCGACAGCTGCGTCTTCCTCCAGTCGAGGCGGTGGTCGTCGCGCCGGCCGACGTCCTTGCCCCGCACCAGGTGGCCCACGGGGCGCCCCGCCGCGTGCAGCCGGCGCTCGAACGCCGCCACGGTGCCCGGCGCGGCGGGGCGCGCCCAGCGCTCGGCCAGGCTCTCGTCGCCGTCTGGGTGGTCGGCGAGCACCTCGACCAGCAACTCGAACGAGTCGACGCGGCGGCCCTCGACCTCGATCCACGGGTCGGCGGGCCCGCCTTTCGCCGCGGCCGCCGCCGCGAGCTTCGCCTCGATGCGGTCGACCACGAAGCTGAGCTGGCTCGAGGCGTCGTCCGGCTCGGCGAACCGGACGCGCAGCAGCCGCTCCTCGACCAGCTCGCGCAGCGTCCAGAACACCGCCACCACGCCACCGCTGCGGCTGCCGGTGGCGGCCAGCCGCTCCGGCGAGTTCTTCCGCACCGGCGCGAGCAGCTGCACGCTGGAGAAGCGCTCGGCCGGCAGGCCCAGCTTCGCGTAGGCGGCGCGGTCCTCCGGCTTCAGCTTCGCGTTGGGCAGGTCCAGGAACAGCAGGTCCTCGCCCT
>JBGASI010000573.1:0-3167 GCA_044229815.1 Vicinamibacteria bacterium
GCGGCGTGCGGTCGGCGGAGACGACGCCGTTCTGGCAGAAGTTCTCGTCCGAGGGCGTCGTGCTGGGCCCGAAGTCGCCGCCGTAGGCGAAGTAGTAGCCTTCGCCGCGCGGCTCCACCTGCCGGGCGTCGCCGAGGTCGAGCCACAGCGCCAGGCCGTCCGCGGGCCGCGTCGCGGCGGCCACCTCGGCCTCGCCGAGCGCCCGCGACCAGACGCGCGCCTCGCGGAAGCGGGCGGGCGTCCGCGCGTCGATGCGCTCCGGGTTGCGGCCGACGTTGAGGGGGAAGTGGCCGGGGGAGAGCCGGCCGGTCTTCGCAGCGCTCGCCACGGGCCTGCCGTCGACGTAGAGGCGCGCGCTCTGCCCGTCGAAGGTCCCGGTGAGCCGGTGCCAGGCCCCGTACCAGCCCTCCGGAACGCGGGCGCGCAGCACGAACGGCTCGGCCTCGCCGGGGAAGCGCAGCCAGAGCTGGAGGTTGTCCGCGTCCTGCATCAGCTGGAAGCCGAGGTCGCCCTTGGAGAGGTAGGGGTGGAAGCGCGCCACGTGGGGATAGGCGGCGCCCATCAGGGCGGGACGCGGGAAGAGCACCGCCTCGAGCGTCAGGGCGTCGCGCAGCTCGAGCTGGTCGGCGTCGGGCAGGCTCAGGTAGCCCTCGGCCCCCTCGCCCGGCGCGCTCGCGCCGACGAAGAGGGCCTCGAGCCCGTGCCGGCTGCGGTCCTTCACCACGACGCGCGGCGGGATCTTCTCGCGGTGGCCCTGGTCCACCCAGTCCCAGATCGCGCCGCCGCGCGCGCGGGTGCCGGCCTTGAAGAGGCGCCAGTACTCGTCGAAGCCGCCGCTGCTGTTGCCCATGGCGTGCGCGTACTCGCACTCGAGGAGCGGGCGCGGGTCCGCGAGCGCCGCCTCCTTCGACAGGGCGGCGGCGGGCATGTACATGTAGCTGACGAGGTCCACGTGCGCCTTGCGCTCGGCGCGCTCGTAGTGGACCGGCCGCGTCGGCTCGTGCTCGTGGATCCACTTCGAGGCGGCCACGAAGTTGACGCCGTCGCCGGCCTCGTTGCCGAGCGACCAGACGATGATCGACGGGTGGTTCTTGAAGGTCTCCACGTTGCGCCGCGTGCGGTCGAGGTGCGCCTTCTCCCACTCCGGCTTGTTGGCGAGCGTCTTGTCGGCGTCGTAGCCCATGCCGTGCGACTCGATGTTCGACTCGGCGATCAGGTAGACGCCGTAGCGGTCGCACAGCTCGTACCACTCGGGGACGTTCGGGTAGTGGGAGGTGCGCACCAGGTTGAAGTTGTGCTGCTTGAGCAGCTCGATGTCCTTCAGCATCGAGTCGTGGCGCACGTCCTGCGCCGTGTCCATGTCCCACTCGTGGCGGTTGACGCCGCGGATCACGATCGCCTGGCCGTTCACGAGCAGCTTGCCGTCCCTCGTCTCGACCTCGCGGAAGCCCACGCGCGTGGGCACGATGCCCAGCACCTTGCCGGCGCCGTCCTTCAGCGTGACGAGCAGCGTGTAGAGGTTCGGCTTCTCGTCCGACCACTTGAGTGGGTCGGCCACCGCCTTCTCGAGCGACACGGTCGTCGCCTGGCCGGCTGCCAGCTGGCCGCTCGCGCCCAGGCCGGCGAAGACGGCCCTGCCGCCCGCGTCCAGCAGTGTCGTCTCGAGCGCGTACTGCGCCGGCTCCGCGCCGGCGTTGGCGAGTGTCAGGCCGAGCTTCAGCGTGGCGTCCCTGTACTGCGCGTCGAGGTCGCTCACCACGCTCAGGTCGGCCAGGTGCAGGGGCGGCGTCGACCACAGCACGACGTCGCGGAAGATCCCCGACATCCGCCAGAAGTCCTGGCTCTCGAGGTAGGCCCCGTCGGTGAAGCGGTACACCTCCACCGCGAGCAGGTTCTCGCCGGGCTTCAGGGCCTCGCTGAGGTCGAACTCCGCCGGGCCGCGGCTGTCCTCGCTGTAGCCGATCTTCTTCCCGTTGAGCCAGAGGTAGAAGCCCGCGGAGACGCCCTGGAAGGTGATCCGCGTGCGCCGTCCCTGCCACGAGGCCGGCAGCTCGAAGCGGTGGCGGTAGGAGCCCACGTAGTTGAGGTGGTGCGGGATGAACGGCGGCGCGCTGGCGCCGGGCGCGCCCTCCGCGGCGGGGAGCAGCGATCGGGCGGAGTCGGTCCCCTGCACGACGCGGGGCGGGTTGTTCCAGCCCCAGGCGTAGCCGATGTTGACGTAGACGGGCGGAGCGTAGCCGTTCTTCTCGATGTTCGAGGGCACCGGGATCGTGTCCCAGGCCTTGTCGTCGAAGGCGGGCTCGTAGAACGAGACGGGCCGCGATTCCGGGTTGGGCGAGAAGTGGAACTTCCAGCGGCCGTTCAGCAGCCGGTAGTAGGGCGAGCGGCTGCGCTCGAGCGTCACCGCTGCTCCGGCGTCGGCGAACGGGTAGACCGGCGAGTGCGGCTCGAGCTTGTGGATGCCCACGACCTGCTCGTTCTCCCAGTCGGGCCGTTCCGCGGCCCGCGACGCGACAGGCGAGAGCGCAAGCGCGCCGGCGAGCGGCGCGAGGAGGAGGGCGAGCGGGAGGGCGCGGCCGGGCTTGGTCATGGTCGGGCAGTGTCCCCGACGCGACGAGCCAGGGTCAAGAGGCGAAGGGTTCAGCCCGCTACTGGCCGGTGTCGCCGGCCAGCTGGTCCGAGCGCCGGATCCGGTCGATGGCCTCCCGCGCGCGCTGCGCGGCCTCGGCGACGGCCGGGTCCGCGTCCTGCAGCAGCGGGACCACCGCGGGATCGGAGAGCGCCGCCGGGTAGAGCGTGGCGAGCGCGAGTCCGGCCTCGCGGGCCTCCGCGTCGGGGTCGCCGAGCAGCGCCAGCACGAGCGCCCAGCCGTCCGCGGCCGGTGTCAGCCCGCGGGCGAGGCGCTGGCGCAGGGCGGAAGCCGCCCCTGCCTTGGCGCGGCCGCTGCCGGAGGCGACCGTCTCCGCGAGGCAGGTCCCGGCCGCGGGATCGGGCGTCACGCCGAGCGCGAGCGCCGCGGTCGCGCGCACCGCGTCGCGGGCGTCGCCCAGCCGGCCGCAGAGCGCCCGCGCCGCGTCGCCGCTGGCGCCGGCCAGGGCGGAGGCCGCGTTGCGCCGCAGCCGCCGCGCCGTCAGCCCGTCGGGGTCGTCGAGCGGCGCGCCGTCGAG
>JBGASI010000045.1:0-14472 GCA_044229815.1 Vicinamibacteria bacterium
CCCGCGGCGCCGAACACCCGCTGCGCGAGCAGCACCTGCTGCAGCCGCAGGCCGCTCTCGCCCGCCGACCCGCTCGCCACCTTGTCCAGCAGCCAGGCGATCTCGACGTTGCCGGGAGCCGGCCCTGCGCTCGCCCGTCCCTCGAACAGCTCCTGCCAGAGGGCCAGGGTCACGGGCGGCGCCAGCGAGCCGTCCGGGGCCAGCCGGAGCTCGCGCAGGAGCCGGGCGGGGTCTCCGGCCGGCCGCCCGTAGCTGCGCAGCCACCAGGCGGGCTGCGCCCGGAAGGCGCCCGCGAGCGTGTCGAGGCGGCCGGCGACGGTGCGCGCGTCATCGTCGCCCACCACGAGGCGCAATCGCTCCGGGTCGAGGCCCGCGAGCGTGTCGAAGAGCCAGGCGAGTCGGCCCCCGTCCCGGCGGACGAGCGACACCGCGAAGGCGGCAGGCTCCTGCGGGCTCGCGCCCACGGCCTTCGTCCACCACGGCTCGGCCAGGGCGCCGCCCGGAACGGCGATCGCGCCGCCGAGGACGCGCAGTCGCCCGCCGAAAAGCGCCAGCACCTCCCCTGCAGGCTCCCGCAGGAGCCGCTCGAGCGCGCCGGGAGCGCCGGCCAGGGCATTGAGCGTGTCGTCGTCCAGGGCCGACAGGCCGCGCAGCAGCACCGCCGTGCGGCGGTCGGCGAGGATCGCCGCGGCGAGCTCGTCGTCGTCGACCCTTCGTCCGAGCAGCCGCCGCCAGGTGCCGGGCGAGAGCGGGAGCGGCACTTCGTCCGCTGCGACGAGCGGCCCGGGCGGCGCCACCTGCGGCTCGTCCTCGGGCGGCCGCCGCACGGCCACCTCGCCACCGATGGGGTACCGCAACCGCGCCAGCTCGTAGAGCGCCCGCCAGGCCTCGATGCGCGGGCTGCCGTAGGACTCCCGCGCGAGCGCCGCGAGACCACCCTTCACGCGGACGACGTGCCAGCCCTCGTCGGGAACCGCGGAGCCCCCGGCCGCCGGCGCTAGCAGGGCGAGGAGCAGCAGCGAAAGGCGGCCGGGCATGCGGCATTGTATTCAAGCAGCGGCGCGAATGCTGATCGACCGCCCCGCGCCGGCCTCGCCGGGGAGACGGCGCTGCTGATACCATCGCGCCATGCCCCAGCGCCCGCCCGACATCGAGCCCGAGATCCTCCAGGGCGACCTCAGCGAGGAACTGCTCCACGCCTACCTCTCGAGCGCCGAGCTGGCGGTCGACACCGAGACGATGGGCCTGCAGACGCGCCGCGACAGGCTCTGCCTGGTGCAGTTGTGCGACCGCGCGAACCGCGCCGCCATCGTGCAGCTCCCGGCGGCGACCTTCGACCCGGCCCGGCCGCCCGCCTCGCGCGCCCCGCGCCTGAAGCGCCTGATGGAGGACCCGCGCGTCCTCAAGGTGTTCCACTTCGCGCGCTTCGACGTGGCCGCCCTGCGCCACTGGCTGGGCATCGAGATCGCGCCGCTCTACTGCACCCGCACCGCGAGCAAGCTGGCGCGCACCTACACCGACCGCCACGGGCTGAAGGACAACCTGCTCGAGTTCCTCGACGTCGAGCTCGACAAGGTGACCCGGCACTCGGACTGGTCGAGCCCGGTGCTGACGCGCGAGCAGGTGGCCTACGCGATCTCCGACGTGACGCTGCTGCTGCCGCTCCTCGACCGCCTCGAGGAGATGCTGCGCCGCCAGGGGCGCGACGCCCTCGCGCGCGAGTGCTTCGCCGTCATCCCCACGCTGGCGAAGCTCGACGTGGCCGGCTTCGACCTGCTGTTCGAGCACTGAGCCCGGGGACGTCCCCCCCCGACGGCGTCAGTCGCCGCTGCGCCCCTTCGGCCGCGGCGGCGCCTCCTCGGCCTGCCGGCCCCGCGCCGCGTTGAGCAGCCCCTCCATCTCGGCGGGGTTGAGCGACGCGAAATCGCGCAGCGCCGCGACGAGCTGGCGCGCCAGTTCCTGGCAGTGCGCGAGCACGGGCCCGTTGCCGGCCACCTTGCCGCCGCCGTTCTCGAGCCGCCACTCCGCGCGCTGCTCCGGGGTCAGCGGCACGCAGGCTCCGCCCTCGACGCGGTGCGGCGGCCGGCGGTCGTGCTTGAAGCCCGACAACCCGGGGAAGGCCTGCTCGAGCAGGTAGTCGATGACGCGCACGATCCGCTTCTGGTCCTGGCCGAGCAGGCGGCTGTCGGCGCGCACCGAGGCCTCGACGCCGCGGGTCGTCACCGCGATCGTGATCGCGATCGAGGTGCCCTCGACGCGCAGCAGCTCGTTCGCGATCTCGGCGATCACGTCGCGGTGCTCCTCGCGCACGAAGCCGACCGGCGCGACGCGCACCGCCCCCGTCAGCTCCTGGTTGCGGAAGGCCGCGGCACGGTAGAGGTACCACTCCGGCGGGACCCGGTAGTCGCGCAGCTCGTCGAGGATGTCCTGGGTCTCCTCGGAACGCGTCAGCACCTCGAACATCTTGAAGTCGAGGGGCGTCGAGCCGTGCAGCAGCGCGCTGGTGTCCGTGTAGATGCCGAGGGCGGCGGCCGCCTTCTCCGCCGGGCTGAGCTCGTCGAGCAGGTCGAAGGCGGCCGCGATCACCGCCATGAAGGCCGAGGTCGAGCCGACCGGCAGGCCGACGAACGGGAGCCGCACCGCGCGCACGCCCTTCGCGCGGCAGTTCTCCTCCACCTCGGCCGGGTCGGCGTGGTGGTCCGCGACGAAGAAGTAGTCGCGCACGGGCTCGACGCCGGTCGTGCTCAGCATGCCGAGCGGCGGCGAGGTGTCGACCATGCAGTGCAGCCCGCCGCGCAGCCGCTCGCGGTTGGGGTCGCGCAGGATCAGGCCGGTGCGCACGACGAGGTTGCGGTTCTGCGGGTGGCCCAGGCTGCCGGTGAGGATCCGCACCTCCTGCGCCCCGAGGTGCTGGAGCACGGCCTTGAGCAGCACCGCGGACCCGAGCGCGTCGGGATCGCCGACCCACTGGGTGAAGATGTTCGCGCCGCGCCCGCGGATCGCCTTCGCGCTGCGCTTGAGGCCCATGTAGGCGGCGTGCGCCTGCGTCAGCACGGCCAGGTTCTCGAGGGTGCGGCGCTTGCCGAGGATGCCCTCGAAGCTGCGCCTGACGACCGAGGCCCCGGCGTGGCGTGGCGCCGGAAGGATGCGCCCGCTGCGGCTCAACGCGCCATACCCGGCAGGGCTCCGGTTCCCGGATCAGTGCGAGGCCGCATGAAAGCTCCGGCCCTCCCGGGCCATCTCGACGAGAATCGGCGCGGGAGCGAAGCGCGCCCCGTGCCGTGACTGCAGCCGCTCGAGCGACTCGAGCGCGAAGCGCGCGCCGAGGTGGTCGAGGTGGCGGAAGGGCCCGCCCAGGAACGGCGGGAAGCCCAGGCCGAAGATCGCGCCCACGTCGCCGTCGCGCGGCGAGCGCAGGATCCCCTCCTGCAGGCACAGCGCCGACTCGTTGAGGAAGGCGAACACGAGCCGCTCCTGGACCTCGCGCGCCTCGAACGCCTGGCGCGCGGCGCCCCCGGGCAGCAGCGCGTAGACGCTGGCGTCGACCCGCTTGCGGCCGCCGTCGTAGGTGTAGAAGCCGCGCTTGTTCTTGTGGCCCTGGCGGCCGTCAGCCACAACGCGCGCCATCGACGGCGGCGGCGCCACGCGCTCGCCGAAGTGGTGGTGCAGGACCTTCGCGATCTTCGCGCCGACGTCGATCCCGACCTCGTCGAGCAGCGTGACGGGCCCGACCGGAAAGCCGAAGGCCACCAGCGCGCGATCGAGCGACTCCACGTCCGCGCCCTCCTCGAGCAGCC
Source organism: Vicinamibacteria bacterium (assembly GCA_044229815.1). Classification (GTDB taxonomy): domain Bacteria; phylum Acidobacteriota; class Vicinamibacteria; order Fen-336; family Fen-336; genus DATBSL01. The sequence goes on from JBGASI010000045.1 coordinate 3,798, forward strand.
AGGAGGCCTCGTTCATGTAGGCGGCAAGGGCCCGCGTCGTGTAGAAGCCGGGGCCGTCGCGCACCACGATCACGTGCTTGCCGATGCGGCGGCCGAAGCCCACGGCGGTCGCGAGCGCCTCGGCCGAGGTGTCCTTCGTCACGATCACCTCGAGCAGCGGCATCTTGTGAACGGGCGAGAAGAAGTGCATCCCGACCACCTGCGCCGGGCGCCGGCAGCCCTGGGCGATCTCGCCGATCGGGATCGAGGAGGTGTTGCTCGCGAAGACACAGCCCTCGCCGGTCGCCGCCTCGGTCTCCGCCAGCACGCGGCGCTTGAGCTCGAGGTCCTCGAAGACGGCCTCGATCACCAGGTCGACCCGCCGGAAGCCCGAGTAGTCGGCAGTCGGCGAGAGGCGGTCCAGGCGGCGGCCGACCTCGAGCCGCGTGAGGCTGCGCCGCTCGAGCCGCTCGTCCCAGATCCCGCGCAGGTACTTGAGCCCGCGGCCGAGCGCCTCGTGGCCGGCGTCCTTGAGGCGCACCGGGACGCCGACGTCCGCGGCCGCCCCGGCGATGCCGGCGCCCATCAGCCCCGCGCCGAGGACGCCCAGCTTCGTCACCTCCGCCGCCCGCGTCCCCTCCGGGAAGCCCGCGTCCTTCTTGATCTCCTGGGTCGCGAAGAAGACCGAGACGAGCTGGCGCGAGACGTCGCTCACCGCCAGGCGCCCGAAGGCGCGGGCCTCGAGCTGCAGGCCCTCCGCGAGCGTCGTCGCCGTCCCCTGCTTGACGACCTCGATCGCCTCGAGCGGGGCCGGGTAGTGCCCCCCGGTCTTGCCCAGCACGGACGAGCGTGCCTTCGAGAAGATGATCGGCCGCAGGAGCTTCTCCCGCAGGCCGATGCCGGCGCGCCGCGGCCGCAGGCTGCCGTCGGCCAGCCCGAGCGCCGCCTTGCGGGCGACCTCGAGCAGGATCGGCGCCGGGCACACGTCGTCGACCAGCCCGGCCCGCAGCGCCTTCGGCGCCTTGAGGTTGCGCCCGGTCAGGATCATGTCGAGCGACGCCGCGAGGCCGACCAGCCGCGGCAGGCGCTGCGAGCCGCCGGCGCCGGGCAGCAGGCCCAGCATCACCTCCGGCAGGCCGAGCGCGGTCTTCGGGTCGTCCGAGGCGACGCGGTAGCGACAGGCGAGCGACAGCTCGGTGCCGCCGCCGAGGCAGGTGCCGTGGATCGCGGCCACGATCGGCAGGCGCGACCGCTCGATCTCGTCGAAGATGGCGTGCCCCTCGCGCGAGAGCGCCTCGCCCTCCTCGGCCGAACGGATCCGGGTGAAGTCCTTGATGTCGGCGCCCGCGATGAAGCTGTCGGGCTTGCCGCTGCGCAGCACGATCGCGCGCAGCGACGGGTCGGCCTGGGCCTCGCCGAGCGCCGCCCGGAACTCCGCGATCAGGCCCCGGCCGAGCGTGTTCACCTTCTCCCCCGGCACGTCGAGGGTGAGCACGAGTACGCCGTCTGGTCCCTGCTCGCGCGTCAGTGCGCTGCTGTCGCTCACGGTGGTCACCCTGTTCTTCCCGTCCTCAGCGCTCGAGGATCATCGCGAACCCCATGCCGCCCTGCGCGCAGATCGAGACGAGGCCGTGCTTCGCGCCACGGCGCTTCATCTCGTGGGCGAGGGTGGTGGTGATCCGCGCGCCGGTCGCCCCGAAGGGGTGGCCGAGCGCGATCGAGCTGCCGTTGACGTTGAGGCGCTCGCGGTCCACCCGGCCGACCGGCGTCGACCGGCCGAGCTTCTCGCGCGCCCAGGTTTCCGACTCGAGGGCCTGGATGTTCGAGGCGACCTGCGCCCCGAAGGCCTCGTGCATCTCGATGAGGTCGATGTCCGAAAGCTGCAGTCCCGCCTGCTCGAGGGCCTTCGGGATGGCGAGCCCGGGCCCCATCAGCAGCTGTCCGCCCGGGTCGACCGCGGCGACGGCCCAGGTCTTCACGAACGCGAGCGGCTCGCGGCCCTCGGCCCTGGCCCTCTCCTCCGACATCAGCAGCACGGCCGCGGCGCCGTCGGTCAAGGCGGAGGAGTTGCCGGCCGTGACCGTCCCGCGGCGCCGGTCGAAGACCGGCGGCAGCGCGGCCAGGGCCTCCATGGACGTGTCCTTGCGCAGCAGGTTGTCGGCGACGACGACGGTCTCGTAGCCCTTCGGCACGTAGACGGCGCACAGCTCGCCGGCCAGCCGGCCCTCCTCGAGCGCGCGGGCGGCGTTGCGGTGCGACAGGAACGCGATGCGGTCCTGCTCCTCCCGCGTGACGCCGTTCTCCTTCGCCATCTTCTCGGCCGACTGCCCCATCGTCAGGCCGGTCGAAGGCTCGGCGATCGCCGGCGACCGCGGCACGAGGTCGCGCGGACGCAGCCGGGCCAGGATCCCGAGGCGCGCGCCGAGCGACTTCGCCTTCTGCAGCTCGACGAGGGCCTGCGCCATGCGCCGGCTGTGGAGGATCGGCACGTCGGAGAGGCTCTCGGCGCCGCCCGCGATGCCGGCCTCGGCGTGGCCGAGCAGGATCTCGGAGGCGACCGCGACGATCGCCTCGCTGGCCGAAGCGCAGGCGCGGTTGACGGTATGGGCCGGCACCGACCGCGGCAGCGGCGTGCGCAGGGTCACCTCGCGGGCCAGGTTCGGGGCACTGACCGAGGGGACGACCTGCCCCATCACGACGCGGTCGATCGTCGCGGGGTCGACCTCGGAGCGCTCGATCAGCTCGCGCGTGGCGGCCGTGGCGAGGTCGACCGCCGTCAGGTCGCGGTACAGCGTTCCCGAGCGCACGAAGGGCGTGCGGCATCCGGCCACGATGGCGACTCTTCGGTTGTTCATGGGATGTCTCCCAGGGTGCGCGGTGAGCGCCACCCGTCGCGCGCTGTCGTGAGGCGGGCCTCCGTGCGGTCGACTTCTTCCGGGCGGGAGCCCGGTCTGCCGTCCGTCACAGGAGAATGCTAGCGCAGCGCGAGGGCCGGTTTCCAGTACTCCTTCGGCTATCTGCCATGCCTGCAAGTAATTGAACGCATGCCGCGGATTCAGCATGGGCCGCCCGCACCCGCTGTGTCCGGCATCACACCGCCCACCTTGGCGAGTTCTTGTATACTCCGCCGACGTCAGGGTCGCCCCGCCGCACCTCCCTCCCGGCCCTGGAAGAACACCTGTCACACGTGTCGATCGCTCCGGCAGCGGGAGGACGCCCTTGCACACGCCAGCGCGGCAACGCGCCCGGATCGTTCCGCCGACGCCCATCACGGTGGCGATCGACGATGTCGAGACCGGGCTTTGCCTCTGCTACGGGGTCATCGCCAACGTCTCCGAGGCGGGTGCCTGCGTCTGGACGAACGGCCTGCTGGACAAGGGCGCCGAGGTCAACCTGCGCGTGAGCTTCGCGCACCCCCCCGAGGTGCACGAGATCCGCGGCACGGTCGTCTGGGAAGACGCGATGGCGCAGTCCCACGCGCCCGCGCACCTCGCCGGGATGCGCCGCTTCGGGGTCGCGTGGCGCGAGACAGCGCTGTCCTGCGTCCACCGTCTGCGACAGCTCGCGCTGCGCGCCGAGCAGCCCTCCACGCCCTCGGGCAAGCTGCGCGCCGTCAGCCGCCTCGAGCTCGAGGGCTGAGCCCGGCGGCCGGACCTCTTTCCGTGAGAGGATCTCGGCCCAGATCAGGAGCGACCCAGAAATGACCCGTGCGATCCGCCTGCCCGCAGTCCTCGCCGCCCTCGCGTTGGTCACATCGATCTCGGCGGCCCAGGCACCCGCCCCGGGGCCGCGTGCCGAGCCCAAGTCCCAACCGAGACCCCACGGGACGAAGGTCGCCGTCGATCCGGCGCTCGTCCAGGTGGACGACGGCGACACGGTCGTGATCCGCTGGACGAAGGACGACGCGGAGACCGTGCGCATCCTCGGCATCGACACGCCCGAGACGCGCCACCTCCCCCACGATCTCCCGTACGCCCAGCCGTTCGGGCCGGAGGCCCGCGGCTTCGCCCAGGGCGCTTTCGCCGCGGCGACGCAGGTCGAGCTGCTGCGGGCCCCCACCCTCGATCCCTACGGCCGCACGCTCGGCTACCTGTTCCTGAACGGCCGCAACTACTCGGTGCTCGTGATCGCGGCGCGCTACTCGGCCGAGACGGTGACCCACTACGGGGACAACGGCCTGCCGGTGCCGGCCGCCGAGGTGCTCGCCGCCGCGAAGGCCGCGGGGCCGCTGCCGTTCGAGCCGCCGCACGTCTTCCGCGGCCGCATGCGCGAGCTGTCGAGGTGGATGAAAGAGCGCGGCCTCGAGGCGGAGCAGTAGGCTTGGCGCTGCCGCGGCGCCTGCTGCTGCCGCTCGGCCTCGGCGTGCTGTTCGCCGCGCTCTTCGACAGCTTCGCCGTCTACCCGCTGCGGCTGTTCGTGGTCTTCCTGCACGAGGTGGGCCACGCCGTCGCGGCGGTGCTCACCGGCGGTGAGGTCGTCTCGATCGGGCTCAGCGCCAACGAGGGCGGCGTCTGCCTGACCCGCGGCGGCTGGCCGTTCCTGATCCTCAACGCCGGCTACCTCGGCAGCCTGCTGTTCGGCGCCCTGTTCCTGCTGCTCGGCTCGCGCCGCCGCAACGCCGCCGGCGTCGTGGGCTCGATCGGCCTGTTCACCGTGCTGGCGGCGCTCGTCTACGTCCGCACCCTGTTCGGCTTCGCCTACGTGCTCTCGGCCGGAGTGGTGCTGCTGTTCGTCGCCTCCCGCCTCGGCCCGCGCGCGAGCGAGGTGACGCTGGCTGCGATCGGCACCATGAGCGCGCTCTACGCGGTCGCCGACATCGCCTCGGACGTGATCCTGCGCCATTCCGGCGCGAGCGACGCGGCCGCGCTCGCGCGCCTGACCGGCGTTCCGGCGGTCGTCTGGGGCGTCGCCTGGATTGCCGCCTCGCTCCTCGTGCTCTTCGCGGTCCTGCGCCGGCTGAGCTGAAGCCGGCGCAGCGGCCGGTCCAGCCATGACCGCGCGCGGCCCGATACATCGACAATGCTCATGCCGCAGCGGCCCCGGGCCCGCGTACAATCGACGTTTGACCTGGTGCAGCCGGGGCCACCCGGCCCCGCGGGAGTGACTCGACGATGAAGCGGATCGGCATCCTGACCGCCGGCGGCGATACGCCGGCACTCAACTCGACGGTGCACGGCGCGGTCGTGCGCGCGAACCAGCGCCGCGTCGAGGTCTACGGCTTCATCAAGGGCTACTCGGCGCTGCTCAACGCCAGCGTGCCCTACGTGCACCTCAACCCGCTGTTCACCGAGATCCCCGAGCTCGACCCGACCCGCGGCGGCACCGTGATCGGCGCCTCGCGCGCGTTCGTGGACTCGGACGACCGCGAGACGATCGCCCAGATCGCGGACCGCCTGAAGCAGCTCAAGATCGACGGCCTCATCTGCGTGGGCGGCGACGGCACGCTGAACGGCCTGCAGCCCTTCGCGGAGCTGTTCCCGGTCGTGCTGGCGCCGAAGACGATCGACAACGACCTCGGCCTCAACCACCGCAACGAGCCGGACGAGTGGGAGCGCGTGCCGTCCGCCGGCAGCCCGGGCTACCAGTACCGCCTGGGCCGCTCGCTCACCCGCTTCGAGCTCGACGGCATGGTCAACTACGTGACGCCCGGCTACGCCACGGCCGTCTTCGACTCGGTGCAGGGCCTGCAGCGGGTGCGCACCACGGCCGAGAGCCACCGCCGGATCGCGATCGTCGAGGTGATGGGCCGCCACTCCGGCTACATCGCGCTCGGCACCGCCTACGGCCAGCCCGACATCATCCTGCTGCCGGAGGTCCCGGTGCGCGTGCCCCACCTGGTGGAGCGCGTGCGCGAGCTGTACGAGCTGCAGAAGAACGTGGTGATCGTCTGCGGCGAGGGTATCGTCGGCGAGGACGGCCGCGAGCTCGGGGCGCAGCGCGAGTCGCACGACCCGGCCGGCAACGTCACGCTGTCCGGGGCCTCGGACTCGCTGCGCGAGCTGCTGATCGACCACTTCGGCGACACCTACTTCCAGCAGTACCGGCGCGCCGAGTCGGCGAAGGCCGCGGTCTTCACGCGAAAGGTCGGCCACACCCAGCGCGGGGGCCGGCCGGTGCTGTTCGACCGCTTCCACGGCGGGCAGCTCGGCGGCAAGGCCGTGGACATGCTGCTCGACGGCCAGAACAACGCTCTGGCGATCCTGCAGTGGAACCGCGAGCGCGGCTTCTACGTCGACAGCTACGACGGCAACGCCTTCCGCGACCGCTGGGGCGTCATCCACGCCCGCTACCTGCACCCGAGCTTCTACGACGAGGAGCTGATGCGGCCCTCGAAGATCGGCGTCGAGTACATGCTGCCGATCTTCACGAACGCCATCGGCCACGCCGACATCGAGGCCATCCGCCAGTCGGTGTTCGACGCCGGCAGCCTCTTCCGCCCGTACCACTCGGTCAACACCGACATCAACAAGCGGATCCGCTACCTGCAGGTTCCGGACTAGCCCCGCCGGGTGGCCCTGCTCCGTCGGGTCGCCCGCGAGCGCGACCCGACGGAACACGGTCCGTTGGCTCCCCTTCCTTCCCTCAGAGCCGGCGTAGCGTCGGTCACGCGCACGCGCACGCCCTCGCGAGGCGCGGCGGGGGCCGGCGCCGGCTCCGAAACGGAACAGGAGGAAGACGACGGATCCTCGGGAGGCACGGCAGGACGGGGCCTCCCTGCGGTGCATCTCCTCGGGAGCGCGCTCCACCGGCGCTCCCCGCGGGTCATTCGTACCTCAGCGCCTCCACCGGGTCGAGCCGCGAGGCCTTCAGCGCCGGCACGAGCCCGGCGGCGACACCCACGAAGACGAGGATCAGGCTCGAGACGAGCACGGTCAGCAGCGAGATGCGCAGCTGCATGTCGCCCTTGCCGGAGTCGTCCTGGTAGAGCGGTCCGAGCACGGGCAGGATCGGCATCATCGCGGTGAGGGCGTAGGAGAGCACGATCCCGGCCGCCCCCGCCACCAGCGTCAGCACGAGCGCCTCGACCAGGAACTGCAGGCGGATCTGGCGCTTCCTGGCGCCGAGGGCGCGGCGCAGACCGATCTCGCGCACGCGCTCGTCCACGGAGACGAGCATGATGTTCGCGACGCCGACCCCGCCGATCCCGAGGGTGAGGGTGCCGATGAAGACGAGCAGCACCTGCAGGCCGATCGTGATGCCCTCGATGATCGGCCGGAACTCCTCCCGCCCGAACATCTGGATCGCCCGGGTGTCGGTGCCGGAGAAGCGCTGCCTCTTCCCCACGATGTCGCGCACCTGCTGGATCGCCGCCTTCTCGAACGAGGGCGAGACCGCGCTGAAGACGAGGACGCGCGCGTAGCGCGTGTCCCACAGGTCCCCCGCGGTCGTGTAGGGGATGAACGCGCACTCGTCGTCGCTCGTGAAGTAGTTGCTCATCTGCATCTTGCGGTCCATGGCGCCCACCACCGTGAAGCGCATGCCGTCGATGCGGATCGTCTCCCCCACCGCCGGGCGGCCGGCGAAGAGCTTCTTGCGCAGCTCGGACCCGATGAAGGCGACGCGACGACGTTCGAGCGAGTCCTCCGGGCTGAGCCAGCGGCCGTCGCTCGGCACCTCGTTGCGGATCTCGCCGTAGACGGGCTCGACGCCCCGGACCGCGGTGTTGGCCTGGCGGTCGCCGTAGGCGATCTGGCGCCACTCCACGGTCTCCATGCTGATGGCGGTCACCAGGCTGGCCTCGGCCTCGATGGCGTCGCGGTCGGCCTTCTCGAACTTCACCCGCCGGCCCGCCCGCTCCCCGCCCGCCTGCTCGCTGGTCTGGCCGGGCCACGCCACCACCGCGCTGCGCCCGAAGGCGTCGAAGGCGTGGGTGAGGATCGCGCGGAAGCCGGAACCGTAGGCCAGGAGCACGGTCACCGCCACGATGCCCCAGACGATGCCCAGCATCGTGAGCAGGCTGCGCGTGCGGTTGCGCGTCAGGTTCGACCAGCTCTGCGCCACCAGCTCGCGCATCACGCTAACCTCCCGCCTCCCAGCGCAGCGCCTCGATCGGGTCGATCGAGGCGGCCCGGCGCGCTGGGTAGACCGCGGCCAGGAGAGCCACCGTGCCGAGGAGGGCGAAGGCCAGCAGGCCCGAGGACAGGGTCGGCAGGAGCCCCGCGAAGAAGGGCGGCATCGGCAGCAGGTTCACCAGGGCGCACAGGCCGTAGGCCACGGCGAGGCCGCTGCCCCCGCTGACGAACACGACCAGCATCGTCTCCACGACGAACTGCCGCACGATGGAGCGCCGGGTCGCGCCGAGCGCCTTGCGCACGCCGATCTCGCGCGTCCGCTCGCGCACCGCGACCAGCATCACGTTCATCACCCCGATGCCGCCGATGAAGAGCGTCGCGATCCCGACCGCGCCCAGGAAGTACTTCATCCCGTCCGTCATCGTCCGAAAGGCCTTCGCCTCCTCGACCGTGTCCCAGATGTGCGCCGCTTCCTCGTCCCGCGGGTCGAACTCGTGGATCCGGCCCAGGGCGCGGCGCAGCTCGCCCTTGCAGGCCTCGTGGTGGGCCACCGAGCGCGGCGCCACGAGCAGGCGGTCGACGGAGTCGGGCAGCGCCGGCGGCTTGTTCGGGAAGTCGCGCAGGATGGCGCTGAAGGGCAGGAAGACCTTGTTGATGTCCGCCCCGTCGTAGCTCGAGTCCTGCTCCTTGTGCTTCATCAGCCCGACCACGACGTAGGGAAACTCGCCGACCCGGATCGTCTCGCCGATCGCCGGCCGGCTGCCGAAGAGCTGCTTCTTGGCGTCGCTGCCGAGGAACGCCACCCGCCGTACCTGCCGCTCGTCGTCCCAGTTCGGGTAGCGGCCCTCCGCCACGGGGATCGAGCGGACGAAGGCGAAGTCCGGCATCGATCCGGTGACAGTCAGCGAGGCGCTGTTGTGGGCGCTGCGCACGGGGGCGCCCTGCCCGAGCTCGGGCATGACGTAGCCGCAGGAGGGCGCCTGCTTCGCGACCTCGACGTGGTCGGGCGCCGTCCACAGCACGCGGCGGCCGGCGCGCAGGCCGCCGGCCTGCAGGCTCGTGCGTCCGGCGAAGACGATCATCACGTCGCGGCTGAAGCTCTCCGCCACCTTGGCCTGGCCGACGCGCAGGCCCTCGCCGGCGGCCACCATCAGGGTGATCGAGACGACGCCCCAGGCGATCCCGAACATCGTCAGCAGCGTGCGGAGCTTGTGCGCGAACAGCGTCCGCAGGGTGTCCCGGAAGAGGTCGCTCCAGACCATGGCTCTTCTCTCCGAAGGGCGGCCTACTGCAGGACGACCTGGTCGCCTTCCTTCAGGCCCTCGACGATCTCGGTCTTGACGCCGTTCGAGATGCCGAGCTTCACCGCCACCTTGCGCTTGCCGGCCTCGCCCTTCGGATCGGGCACCTCGAGCGAAGGCTTGCGCTCCTTGTCGTACAACACGGCGGACTCGGGCACGATCAGCACGCCCTTCTTCTCCTCGAGGATGATCTCGGCGTTGGCGGTCATGTTCGTCTTCAGCTCGCCGCCCGGGTTGCGGATCGACACCCGGACCTCGAAGGTGGTGACGTTGTCCTTCTCCTTGCCGAGCGGCGAGATCTTGGTGACCTTGCCCTCGAAGGACTTGTCCTTGAAGGACTCCACCACGATCCGGGCGCGCTGGCCCATGTAGACGCGCCCGATGTCGGCCTCGTCCACCTTGCCGAGCACGTACACCTCGCTGACGTCGCCGAGCGTCATCACGAGCGTCGCCTGCGAGCCGAGCACGAGGATCGAGCTGACGGCGTCGCCGACCTCCACGTCACGCGAGAGCACCAGGCCGTCCATCGGGCTCTGGATCGTGGCGTAGCGCAGGTCGGTCTGGTACCGCTCCAGCGCGGCGCGCGCCTTCTCCACCTCGGCCTTGCTGACCGCCGCCTGGCTCCTGGCCGCCGTCTGCTTGTTGAGGCCGAGCTGGTAGGCCTTGTCCGCGTCCTCCAGCAGCGACGGCGCGATCAGCCCGTCCGCGTAGAGCTTGCGGGCCCGCTCGAGCGCGCTCTTGAGGAAGGGCAGGTCGGGCCCCTGGGCCTCGATCCGGTTGCGCTCCCAGGAGGCCTCGGCGGCGAGGAGGTTGGCCCTCGCTTCCCGCACGGCCGCCTCGAGCTGCTCGCGATCGAGCTCCGCGAGCACCTGGCCTTCCTTCACCCTGTCCCCGTAGTCCACGAACAGCCGCTTCACCAGGCCGCTCGCCTTGGACTTGATCTCGACCTTCGTCAGGGGCTGCACCTTCCCGGTTGCGACCACCGAGCGCGCGAGCTCGCCCCTCTCGATGGCGACGAGCCGCGAGGGGTCGATCTCCTTGCCGCCGCGGCGCGCGGCCATCAGGCCGAACACGGCCACGAGCAGGACCCCGATCGCCGCCAGCACCATCCGGCTGCGGCTCTTCTTGTGACCGTTACCGTTGCCGCTGGCCATCTCGTCTCCAATTCCTTGAATGGGATCCCGACACGTCGGGACTCACCGGCTCCTACGCACGGGCCCGGGCGCGGGTTCACACGAATCGCTGCTGCGCCTCATAATCCGGGCCATGGACATCGACCTGATCCGCCGCCTGCCGAAGACCGACCTGCACGTCCACCTGGACGGCTCGCTGCGCCTGGGGACCCTCATCGAGCTGGCGCGCGAGCGCAAGCTGCGCCTGCCT
>JBGASI010000046.1:0-14465 GCA_044229815.1 Vicinamibacteria bacterium
ATCGCGGCCTCGAGAGCTTCGTCAAAACGGCCGGCGGCAAGGGCCTGTACGTGTGCGTCCCGCTCGCCCCGGAGCAGGGCTGGGAGGCGCTCGAGGAGTTCACGCGCGCGGTGGCACTGCGCCTCGCCCGCGACGAGCCCTCGGCCTTCACCGCCACCATGGCCAAGGCCCAGCGCAAAGGCAAGGTCTTCGTCGACTACCTGCGCAACGTCCGCGGCGCCAACGCCGTCGGCGCCTACTCCACCCGCGCCCGCGAGGGCGCACCGGTCGCCGTCCCCGTCGACTGGGACGAGCTCGACCGCCTCTCCGGCGCGACCGACTTCACCGTCGCCGAGGTGCCGCTGCGCGTCCTTGGCTTCGCCGCCGGCCGCCCCGCCGACCCCTGGGCCCGCTACCTCGCCTGCCGCCAGCGCGTGCCCGAGTCGCTCACGCGGGATCTCGCGGGTACTTCGTAGCGCTGCCGGGCGTGCGAGGCCGTCTCGTCAGCAGCCCGATCAGCCCGCGTCTGCTATCCTGCCGCAACGTCGCGGTGGGCGCGAGCGGGCGTCGAGGGGTCCGAAGGCATGCAGAGTTGCGTCAGCACACCCGAGGCCGTCCGGCGCGTGGTCGCCGCGGGGATCGAGTTCCGCTGCGCCACACCCCTCGACGTGAGGGTCCCGCCACACGGCTGGCTCCCGATGGGAGACCCGCGGGTGATGGTGCTCCTCGACAAGGCGGTCGGGTACGACCTCCCGGTGGAACAGCTCTGGGACGTGTGTCGCGCGCTGACGCTCATCGACAGCGTCGTGAGCACTCGCGCGCTCTTCGACAAGGAGTGAGCGGTCCGGGCCGCCCTTCGGGTGGCCTTCGGCGCGTTCTTCAGTCGTGGGGCTCGGGCTTCTCGTCGAGCTTGTCGTGAAGCCAGGCTCCGAGGTTGCCTTCCGGGGTCGGGTCCTGGTACCGGACGCACGTCTTCAAGAACCGCGCGTGCAGGTCCTCGGCCGCCGCGCCTTCCCCCTCGTCGGGAGTCCACGCCACCCGGATGACCTCGCCCTTGCGGCGCATCCGGAAGACGGCGCCGTCCGCCTCGACTTGGATGGGGACTTGCGGGAAGACCTCGATCGGGCCCCTGTCCTCGTCCATCAGCCGGTAGTCGTCCCACGAGTTGGGACCGGTGCGCCGATAGACCCCGACGACGCGCCCCGAGAAGGCGCGGCTCGTCGTGGCGTCGGCATCGAGCACGTCGCGCGCATCCACGCGGCGGGGCATAGGTCTCCCCCGGAACTATAGTCCCTCGACTCATGGCCCTTCCGGGCGCAGCGTGAGGTCCACCTCGTGCAGCCAGCGCCAGCGCGAGGGCAGCGCCGGCTGCGCTGCCGCGTTCGGACCCTGGTAGAGCCAGAGCCGGAAGCGCTCGCGGAAGTCGGCGCCGGTGGCGGCGCGGATCTCGTCGGCGAGGTCCCAGGTGGTGAACGGGTCGAAGGAGCGGCGCTCGTGCAGGCCGCGCAGGAAGCCGATCATCCGCTCGCGGCCGCCCACTTCCTGCGCCACGGCCTGGAAGACCTGGGCGCCCTGGTCGTAGGCGCGGGTGTCGAAGCCAACCGTCACCGGCGTGCGGCCGGCGACGATGTCCGAGCGGTACGACTCGGCGATCGGCGCGTAGCCGGGCTGCGCCGACAGCTCGTACCACATGTCGAGGGCCTCGTCCCACCAGGAGTCGCGGTAGGTGCGGGCGATGGTGCTCGTGCCGAAGTACATGTGGAACACCTCGTGCCGCAGCGCACGCAGCGAGGTCGTGGTCGCGCCGTAGTACTCCATGCCCCCGCCGCTCTGCGTGAGGGCGAGGCTCAGCCCGCGCGGCATCGGGAAGGGCCCGAGGTTCCGGCGCAGTTCGGCGAGCCACGGGTCGAGGTCGGCGAATGCCTGCTCGGCGAGAGGGCTGCCGGCGGGCGTCAGGGCGCGCACCTCGACGCCCTGCACGCGTCGCTGCGACAGCGAGTGCAGGCGCGCCGTCCCGAGGTGGAACATCATCGTGTACGAGGCGACAGGCCGCTCGCTGTCGAACGTCCACTGCTGGACGTCGCCCGAGACCGCGGCGGTGGCGAGCCCCGAGCCGACCGCGAGGTACGGCTCGGCCGCGTGGACGCGGAAGACGAGGACGTGACGGGCCAGTTCGTACGGCGCGTTGATCGTGGGGAAGACCACCTCGTTGCCCGTGCCACGCACGTCGTTGACGTCCGCGAAGAAGCGGCCGTCGGGATCGCTGATCGCCAGCGTGTAGCCGGCCTCGAGCCGGTGTCCGCCCCCCGTGATCTCGCGCTGCAGCTCGAGCGAGACCTGGCCGGAGCCCTCGAAGTTGAGCAGCTTCACGTCGGCCGGGTCGCGCACGTCGAGCGGCGTGCCGTCCAGACGCAGCGACACGGACGGCGAGCTGCGCGCCGCGTCGAAGTGGACGATCGGCCGCGTCTGGCCGGGCCGCATCGCGAAGAGCAGGCTGGCGCGGGCCTCGACGCGCTTCTCGGCCGGGTACAGGTCGAACGTGGCCTCGATCGTCTCGACGTCGATGCGGAAGACCGCGTCGAGCAGCGCCGCCTCGCTGGCGGCGGCGGGCAGCGGCACGGCCGTGGCGCCGGTGAACGCGGTGGCTGCAGGCGAGGGTAGCGGTAGCGACGACTGCGGCGTACCCGAGCCACAGGCCGCGAGCGCCGCGCAGGCGCTGACGGCCCAGCAGAGCCGGCCCGTGTCCATCCTCACCTCCCGCGCCCCGTCGCGCGCGCGGCGCGGCGCTCGCCCCGTTCGAACGATAGCCCTCTCGATCCACGCGTGCCAGCGGCGGGATCCGGCCCGCGGCGCGCGCCGCACCCCCGCGCGAGGCCTGAACAATTCGCATCCAATCCCGTATCTCCTTGGACTGGAGACATCGATGCTCGGATTCCTTATGGGCGGCATTGCGCTCGCGGCGGCGGCTGGTCCGGTCGCCGCTCCCGTCGTCGGGACGGTCCGCACGCTCGACAAGCGGACTCTGTCGCCCGTCCAGATCGAGGTCACGGTCACCGACCTGATTGCCAAGGCCAGGGTCACGGGCCTCGGGCTCGCTCTCATCAACGACGGCGAGATCGTCTATCTCAACGCCTTCGGCCAGGCCGACACCGAGAAGGCCGCGCCCCTGACGGTTCAGTCGTCGATGTACGCCGCCTCGTTCACCAAGGCGATGTTCGCCTCGCTGGTGATGCAGCTCGCGACAGAAGGGAAGATCGATCTCGACACCCCGATCGGGCGCTATCTCCCGAAGCCTCTGCCGGAGTACGAGAAGTACGCCGACCTGAAGAACGACGCACGCTGGAAGCTGTGGACGCCCCGCATCCTGCTCTCGCACACCAGCGGCATGCCGAACTTCCGCTTCTTCACGAAGGCCGGTTTCGAGCCCGAGCATCCCCTCTGGATCGAGTTCGAGCCCGGAACCCGCTACGCCTACTCGGGTGAGGGCATCAACCTCATGCAGTTCGTCCTCGAGGCGGGCCTCGGCCTCGATGTGGGCGCGCTCATGCGCGAGCGCATCTTCGAGCCCCTGGGGATGGGCCGCACGAGCATGACGTGGCGCGACGATTTCGCCACCGACCTCGCCCAGGGCTACGACGAGTCCGGCAAGCTCGTCGGCCACAACGCGCGCCGTTCGGTCCGAGCCGCGGGCAGCGCCGACTCGACGATCCACGACATGGCCCGCTTCCTTCAAGCCACGCTCCGGCAGAAGACCGTGGCCGGGAAGTTCTGGAAGCAGATGCTCCGGCCGCAGGTTCGCATCCACTCGGCACGGCAGTTCCCCACCCTCGACGAGGCCACCACGACGCGGAACGATCGCGTGCGGCTTTCCTACGGCCTCGGCTGGGGCCTGCTCGCGACGCCGCACGGCCGCGCCTTCTTCAAGGGCGGCCACGACGACGGCTGGGAGAACTACATGATCGGCTTCGACCGCTCGGGCACCGGCCTCGTCCTCATGACCAACTCCAGCAACGGCGACAGCATCTTCAAGGAGCTGCTGCAAACCCTCATCGGCGACACGTACACGCCCTGGGAGTGGCAGGGTTTCATTCCCTGGAATACGCGATAGACGGCGCCGAAGCCGGCAGCCTGCAACGCGCGAACTCGCGGGAGCCGCGTAGCGCCGCCGGGCCTAGGGCGTCATCCTCACGAGGCTTGCCCCGTCTTTCAGGAACGTGAACGTGTCGCGCGAGGCTTCGTACTGATAGCAGAGGGGCGGGCCCGGAGGAGTCGCCCAACCGCGTGACTCGACAGCACCATATGGTCCGCTGCGCCCAGCAGATGATCCGATTCCCGGCAGGGGCTGAGAGGCCCAACCCTGGCTACAACCCGCCACCTCGCCTGCCGCCAGGAAGTCCCCGAGCCGGCTCGTCTCGTGCGTCTGCTCCGGGAGGCGGAGCCCCGACGGAGACGCCACACCAGGGGCGCGCGCAACACTCAGGTACTATCAAGCCGCAGCCATGCGAACGACACTCACACCGAATGGTGATGCGCTTGAGGCGGCGCTGCGCAGGCGACTGAGCCTCGGCGCGGCGGCGTCGGAGATCGTCCGGCGCGGCGCTGACGACGCGGGCCTGAGGGACGCCGTCGGGCCACTCGCCTCCGGCGGGGAACCGGTCGTCGAGATCGCACCGACCGACCGGGCGCCCCGCGCCGGCGCTGAGCATCCCGGGTTGCTGGCCTGGCATTGGACCAGAGGATTGAGCCCATGGAACGAAATCGATTCCTCCACATGCTGGCCGCGGGGTGTGCCGGCCTCTCCGTCGCGGGCCCGCTGCTGCGCGGCCAGCCGGCGGGTGCGCAGACGAAACGCCCGCCCGGGGGCAACGACGGCCCCGAGCGGCTGAGCCTCGAGGCGCTGCAGCGCTGGCAGGCGCTCGAGTACGGGATGTTTCTGCACTTCGGCATGAGCACCTTCACCGGCAAGGAGATCGACGACGGCCGCGCCGCGGCCTCCACCTACCATCCGACGGCGCTCGACGTCGGCCAGTGGATCGCGGTCGCCCGGGACGCGGGCATGCGCTACGCGGTGCTGACGGCCAAGCACGTGGCGGGCCACTGCCTGTGGCCGACGCGCTGCACGCCGTACAGCGTCGCGGCCAGCGGCGAGCGGGACGTGGTGGCCTGGTTCGTCGAGGAGTGCCGCAAGAAGGGCGTGCTGCCCGGCCTGTACTACTGCTCCTGGGACAACCACAACCGCTTCGGCAGCAAGACCCCGAGCGACGCCGCCTACGAGGGCGCCTGGAAGGACATGAACGGCTTCCCGCGGGACCAGGTCGACAAGCTGCCCTTCTACACGACCTCGCTCTACCAGGCGTTCCAGACGGCCCAGATCGAGGAGCTGCTGACGCAGTACGGGCCGATCGCCGAGGTCTGGATCGACATCCCGGGGCTGCTCGGGCCGGGCTACCGCTCGTTTCTCTACCAGCACATCGCCAGGCTGCAGCCCCAGGCGGTCGTGATGATGAACTGCTGCATGGACCCGTGGTACGCGCCGGAGTACGCCTTCCCCGCGGACATCCGCTCCTTCGAGCGGAACCGGCCGCCGGAGTACGACGGGCGGGTCAGCATCACCGGCAGCAGCTACTACCTGCCCGGCGAGTTCTGCCAGCCGATCGGCAAGGAGTGGTTCCACGTCGAGGGCGATCGGCCGCGAGGCCTCGGGGAGCTCGAGGAGGAGTTCCGCTGGTGCCGGCGGAACCGCGTCAACTACCTGCTCGACGTGCCCCCGGACAAGCGGGGGTTGATCCCGGAGACGTCCGTGACGGCGCTCTCGTCGCTCCGCGGGAAGCTCGGGGGCTGAGGCCCGGAACTCAGGCTGGAGTATTCGCGCATGACAGAGCATGACGGCTCGACTGGGCTCGCGCCGCACTACTCGCACGAGCAGGCGCTGCGCTTCCCGCTGGGAGTCGACAGCCACGACACGGGCCTGCGCTACCTCTTCGACTTCACCGTGGCGGCGCGTGCGCTCGAACTGCGGCCCGGCGCCCGGGTACTGGACTTCGCCTCGGGCTCCGGGTTCCTGTCCGAGCTGCTCAATCGACTGGGCTACCGCACGGTCGCGATCGACATCGACGCCACCACCCTGTGCCACGCCCGTGAGCGAGTCGCGCTCGACCCGCGCAACGCCCCGGAAAGAGCCCGCTTCGTGTGCGCCGACGGCCAGCGCCTGCCGTTCGCCAACGACACTTTCGACGGCGTGTTGTGCCTGAACGCGCTGCACCACATGCCGGACTACCGGGCGACGCTCGCCGAGATGCTGCGCGTGCTGCGCCCGGGCGGGCGGGCCTCGTTCTCGGAGCCGGGCAGTCTGCACTCGCAGTCCCCCGAGTCCGTGGCGGTGAAGCAGCAGTTCGGCGTGATCGAGAGGGACGTGGTGCTCGACGAGGTGCAGGCGCTCGCGCGGGAAACGGGCTTCGCGCGCATGGTGCTCAAGCCCTACCTCTATCCCGAGCTGGTCGAGCTCGACTACCGGGACTTCGCGAGTCTGCGGGCCGGCTGCCCGCCGCCGGCGAGCCGGCTCGACGGGGCCACGGTCGCCGAGATCGTCGAGAAGAGCCACTCGCACTTCTGCCTGGTGAAGGCCGGTGCGGCTGCGATCACGAGCGCGAGCGCCGCGCCCGACCTGCTGCGCGCGCGACTGCGCACCCCGCCGCTGCCGGCGAGGGCCTCGGCCGGAGGCCGGCTCGCCACCACGGTCGAATGCGTCAACACCGGCGAGGCCATCTGGCTTGCCACGAAACGCGATGTCGGCGGCTACGTGACGCTCGGCGTGCGCATCCATCGCGCGGATGGCCGCCTGGTCGACGACCTGCGCGGGCGCCGCCCGCTGCCGCACGACGTGCGGCCCGGCGAGTCGGTGCGCATCGACACGGAGCTGTCGCTGGACGGCCTCCCGCCGGGCCTCTACCGGCTCGTCTTCGACATGGTGAACGAGCGCGTGGCATGGTTCCGCGACATCGGCTCGCCGGTGAGCGAACACGAGATCCGCATCGACTGATCGCATTCCGCTCCCAACTCGAGGCCCGCCTGGACGATCGCCCGTGCGGCCGGCGCCTTCCGGGTGAGCCTGTGATCGGAGCCACCAACGGTGGCCGCAAACGAGACTATCGTTCGGCCATGCGTGGAAGAATGACGCGGACTCTCGTCTTCGCCGGGCTCGCATGGGCGGGGTGTGCTGTGCCCTCAGCCGATGCCGGCGGAGTTGTCGGCAGCGGCACGCCGGCGAGCTGCACCGAGGCAGCGCTTGCTGCGGCCCTCGCGGGAGGGGGGACTGTGACCTTCGCCTGCGGCGGCGCGGTCGTCATTCCCATCACCTCCACCAAGCTGCTCTCGAAGAGCACGACGATCGACGGGACGGGAGGCCAGATCACGCTCGATGGCGGCGGAAACACGAAGCTGTTCCAGACGACGGGCCAGGTCACCGCGCTCAATCTCGTCTTCCGAAAGCTCACGCTCCGCAACGGCTGGGCGACGGACCGGGGCGCGGCGATCGATCTCGTCTGGCAGTACCCGAACATCCCCACGAACCTCCTCGTCGAGGACGTCACGTTCCAGAACAACGTGGCCGCGGCCAGCCAGGCGGACTGGGGCGGTGGCGCGATCTGCGGCGTGACCGGCGTCCTCACCATTCGCCGCTCGACGTTCGTCGGCAACCGCGGCGGCAACGGCGGAGCGATCGTCAACCGGGATGCTCAGACGACTATCGAGGACTCCCTGTTCCAGGACAACGCCACCCAGGCCGTCGTGGGAGACCCGTTCAACGGCGGGCTGGGTGGGCATGGAGGGGCGATCTACGTCGACGGCACGAACCTCGGCGCGCTGACCATGCGGCGCACGGTCTTCTCGGGCAATCGGGCGAAGAACACGGGCGGCGTGATCTACTCCTGGATGTACGGTCTTCCGTCGGTCCTCGCGATCGAGGACTGCACGTTTGCGAACAACGTGGCCGTCAGGGCCGGCGGGGCGGTCTATCACGCGAACGGGCGACTCGCGATCTCGGGAAGTACGTTCTCGGGGAACACCACCGTCGGTCAAGGCGGAGCGCTCTTCGAGACGGACGGCGGCGCTGGCCAGACGCCGGTGTCGATCACGAACTCCACCTTCTACGGGAATAGCGCGACCGGGATGCCGCCGGCCGTGCAGGGCATTGGCGGTGCCATCCTTGACGCGGGAAACCCCACGACCCTGACTCACGTGACGATCGTGGGCAACCACGCCGACGGGGACGGCGGCGGAATCGCGTCGCCGTTCACGAGCCACGCCACGCTGCGCGCCTCGATCGTCGCCGACAACACGGCCGCCAACGGAGGGAGGCGAAACTGCACCGCCACCCTGGCCGATGGCGGCTTCAACCTGCAATGGCCCGTGCTCAATCCCCCGTGCACCGCCGGAGTGACGCTGGTGTCCCCGCTTCTCGGCCCTCTCGCCGCCAACGGGGGGGCGACGGCCACGATGTCCCCGCAGTCTGCCAGCCCTGCGATCGACCGGGTCACGAGCGGGTGTCCGCCGCCCTCGACCGACCAGCGCGGCTATGCGCGGCCCTTCGGTCCCGGCTGCGACTCGGGGGCGGTCGAGTGGCGGGCGGCGACGGACCTGGCCGTGACCCTATCGGGGCAACCGTCGGCCGCGGTCGACGGCCAGGCCATCTCGTGGACGATCGGCGTGACGAACGCCGGCCCACTGACGGCGACGAGTGCGCTCGTCACGGACGTCTTCCCTTCGACGAGCACGGGCATGACGTGGTCGTGCACCGCGGCTGGAGGTGCCTCGTGTCCGGCCAGCGGCTCCGGCAACATCGGAGCGACCGTGACGCTTCCCGTGGGAGGCAGCCTGGCGATCCAGGCGACCGGCACGGCCAGCCTCGGCGCCGCGCGTCAGGTGGCGGATAGCGTGACGGTCGCCGTGCCGAGCGGCATGGACGACCCCGTTCCGTCGAACAACTCGGCCACGCTGACGATCCCCGTCGCGCGGACGATGAGCTTCTACACGGTCGCGCCGTGCCGCGTGGTCGACACCCGCAACGCCACGGGCAGCCGGGGCGGCCCGGCGCTCGCGGCGGGTGTCGCGCGCGCCTTCCCGATCTCGGGGGCCTGCGGCGTGCCCGCGACAGCTTGGGCGGTTTCGGTCAATGTCACGGTCACGCAACCGACGGCCGTAGGCAACGTCCGCCTGTTCCCCGCGAGCACACCTCAGCCGCTCGTCTCCACCCTCAACTACGCCACAGGGATCACCCGCGCCAACGCCGCCGTCGCGGCGCTTGGAACCGCGGGAGACCTGACGGTGCTTGCCACCCAGGCGAGTGGCTCCGTCCACCTGATCCTGGACGTGAACGGGTACTTCGAGTAGGCCCTCGGGAAGGTCGAGGTCGAGCGGCCGGCTTCAGCGTCGCGACAGCGGCCGCAGCACCCGGTACACGGGGACGAGGCCGATCGTCTCGTCCCAGTAGGGCGTCTGCCGAGCCCACCACTCGGCACGCGCTTCCGGGTCGGCAGCGAAGAGAGGATCGCGCAGCGCGGCCTCCCAGGCGGAGGCCCGCTTCGAGTCCTTCAACCCTTCCTGAGCCAGGGCCTCGAGCTCCGGCCCTTCGATCCACTCCTTCTGCTCGAACACCGTTGAGAGCCAGCCCCACGCCAGCAGCGAGTCCGGCGCATCGGCCTCGAGCAACTGCGCCGCCACCTCGAAATCCGGCTGGTCGGCAGGCACCCACAGGCTGCCCTCCGGGAGGCGGCGCGTCTCCAGGCCACGGCGGACCCGCACCGCGGTGACCGCCGTGGTCCCCTGATACGGCCGGCCCGCGAATCGCGGTTCGGACAGGCGCTGGGTCTCGACCTCGAGGTCCCGCTCGCCGGGCAGCGGTTCGACCCTCAGCCCGTGCGCTCTGAGCGCCCGTTCGATCTGCGGCCAGCCCGGCAGCACGACGTACCCGCGCGGCCGGGGGACGGACCGGGCGACCCGCGGCGTGTGGAACCAGGGCAGGTCGCTCTCGAGCAGCTGGCCTCGGTGGTAGGTCGTCAGCGGCGTGCCCGTGACGAGCGAGGTCGAGCGAGTGAAGGCGTAGAGGGGAATGCGCACGCGGTCGGGCGCGCCCCCGCCCGCGGCCGGATCGTCGCGGTCGGGTCCGTAGCGCAACGGAACGTCTGACGCGGGCGCGTCCGGGGCGCCCAGCGCAACCGTGCGCCTCTCCGCCGCGGCCACCGCTTCGACCAGCGCGTCCGGGTCCTTCGCCACCTGCTCCACGAGGGCTTCGAGCCACGCATGGTTGCCGAGCACGCGGGTCCGGAACGGCTTGCGCGAGTGGGTCTCGATCAGGATCGAGGGCCGATTGCGCAGGGCGAAGTACCCGGTCGAATAGCGAGGGCGGTAGGGCGGGGTGATCGCGCCCTTCAGCGGCTCCTCGCTCGAGAGCAGCTCGAGGTACGGCCCGGTCGCGTAGCCGGCGCCCCGCGTGGCATCCGCGACGGCCGGCAGTGTGGCCCGAGCCCAGGCGTCGATCGAGGGCGCGGCCTGGGGGGCCTCGGCGGTGGCGTAACCGACCACCCACGCGTGGTCGAAGCCGTCGCTCACGTGGTTGTCCACGTGCAGGTGAGGTCGCCACGCGTTGAACAGGCCGATCAGGGCGCGCGCCTCGGCGCTGTCGAGCTTGAGGTGGTCGCGGTTGAGGTCCAGGCCTCGAGCGTTGGTGCGAAAGCCCATGCCCTCCACGGGCCCGTCCTGGTTCGAGCGGTTGAAGCGCGACACGCGCTCGTGGCCGTCCACGTTGTAGATCGGCACAACCAGCAGGGTGACCCGGTCGAGTACCGCCGGGTGCAGGCCCAGGGCCAGGTCGCGCAGCAGCAGCAGCAGGGCGTCCTTGCCGTCGATCTCTCCGGCGTGGATGCCGCCCTGGAGCATCACGATCGGCATCCTCAGCCGACGCGCGGCCTTCGGCGTGAAGGCCCGGTCCTTCGACAGCACGACGAACGGCAGCGGCCGGCCCTGCTCGGACGTGCCGAAGACGCCGAGCCGGAAGTACGGCGAACGGGCCTCGAGCCGCCGCAGGAAACCGAGAGTCTCCTCGCCGGTGGAGGTGGCTCGGAAGTCCGAGACCTCCGCTCGCGTGCGCAGTTCGGGGGGGACCTCCGGCCCGCCGGCGAACACGGGCGAGGTGCCGAGACCAAGGGCGAGGCAGGCCACGGCGAGCGTTCGAAGCAGCATCGGCATGCCCCACGATAGACGATCTTCGCGGCGCCGGGCCGGGCCTTAGAATCCCCAGCGACGGAAGGAGCCCCGAACCCATGCCCAAGCCCGTCGCCCTCGCAATGGCCCTCGTCCTCGGCGCGGCTGCCGGTCCCGTGGCCGCGTCCGACGGGCTCGCCCTCACCCCGCCGATGGGGTGGAACAGCTGGAACAGGTTCCACTGCGACGTGAACGAGGAGGTCGTCCGCAAGGCCGCGGACGCGCTGGTCGCCTCCGGCATGAGCGACGCCGGCTACCAGTACGTCGTCGTCGACGATTGCTGGCAGGGCGAGCGCGACGCGGCGGGCCGGATGGTCCCCGACAAGGAGCGCTTCCCCTCCGGGATGAAGGCGCTCGCCGACTACGTCCACGCGAAAGGCCTGAGGTTCGGCCTCTACTCGGACGCGGGGGAATTCACCTGCGCCACGCGCTTCGGCAGCAAGGGCCACGAGGCGATCGATGCGAAGAGCTACGCCGAGTGGGGTGTCGACTACCTGAAGTACGACTGGTGCCACACGGAGGGTCAGGACGCGCGCGAATCCTACGGGCTCATGAGTCGCGCGCTGCGGGCCACGGGCCGACCGATCGTCTTCTCGATCTGCGAGTGGGGGAGCACGAAGCCGTGGACCTGGGCCGCGGGCATCGGCCACCTCTGGCGGGCAACCGGCGACATCCAGGACTGCTGGGACTGCGGCCGGGAGTGGGGCGGCATGGGCATCACCCACATCCTCGACCTCGTCGCCGACCTCCATCCCCACGCGGGCCCGGGCCGCTGGAACGACCCCGACATGCTGGAGGTGGGCAACGGCGGCCTCACCCTCGCCGAGAGCCGCGCGCACTTCAGCCTCTGGGCCCTGCTCGCGGCCCCGCTCATGGCCGGCAACGACATCGCGGCCATGACCCCCGAGGTCCGCGACATCCTCCTGAACCGCGAGGTCATCGCCGTGAACCAGGACCCGCTCGGCGTCCAGGGGCGCCGGGTCCTCGACGGCGGCCCCAGCGAGGTGTGGATGAAGCCCCTCGCCGACGGGAGCCGGGCCGTCATCCTCTTCAACCGCGGCACCGACACCATGGCGATCCGTTGCCGGCTCGAGGACGTCGGCTTCGCCGCGACGCAGAAGGTGAGGATCCGCGACCTGTGGGCGAGGAGGGACGTCGCGCTCGAGAACGGGGCGATCGAGGGCAAGCCCAAGTCCCACGACGTCGTGATGCTCCGCGTCACGCCCGTCGACTGACGAGACCTCGGCACACGGCGACCACCTTGATCACCGCCACCGGGGCAGGATAGTCTGCGCGGGTTGACCCAGTGGTGCGCTCCTCACGGGGGCCACCACGACGGGCCCGGCGGAGGTGAGGCATGCGAGCGATCGTCCTCCTGCTGGTCGCCGTCGGTTCGTCCGCAACGCCCGCCAGCGGACAGGCGCCGCCGGTCTTTCGCGCCGGCGTGGACGTCGTTGCCGTGGACGCCAGCGTGGTGGACGCGGAAGGGCGTCCCGTCCTGGGCCTCGGCCCGACGGACTTCCGCGTCGAGGTGGACGGGAAGCCCCGCGCCATCCTCTCGGTGGAGTACGTGGGCCGCGACCTCGAGCCGCCCGCTGCGGTCGCCTCCCCGCCCGCCCACTTCAGCACCAACGAGAACACGCCCATGGGGAGGCTCGTCCTCCTGATCGTCGACCGCGGGAACATCGGCCGGGGCGCCGGCCGGACCGTGCTCAAGTCGGCCGACCGGTTCCTGGGCACGCTGGCCCCGGCGGACCGCGTGGGCCTCGTGTTCGTCCCGGGCCCTGGTTCGGGGATCGAGTTCACGGCGGACGTCGAGGAGGTGCGCCGAGGTCTCGGGAGGGCCGTCGGCACCGCCGACCGGGCGGGCCACAAGGTCCCGCTGGCCGAGGCCGTCGCGAAGATCCAGCTCAACGACCGCATGCGCTGGGAGCAGTTCCTCACCCTGCAGTGCGGCGGCGCGCTCCCCCAGGGGGCCATGATCGCGCCGTCCTCGGCGGACGAGACGGTGCCGTTCGCCCTGCTCAAGCTCCAGGGCTGCCAGAGGGAATTCGAGGCCGACGCCGTGCGGGTCTACCAGGAGTACCTGGAGAGGTCGCTCGCCACCCAGGCGGCCCTCCGCGCGACGTTCGAGAGCCTCCAGCGCATCGAGGGCCCCAAGACGGTCGTGCTGATATCGGAAGGGCTCGGCACCGAGTCCCCTGCCGAAGTGCGTGACCTGGCCCTCGCGGCCTCGGCGGCCCACGTGACCCTGTTCGTCGTCCTGCTCGACACCTCCTCGGCCGACGCCTCCGTTCAGTACTCCGCCGTCGCGACCCACGAGTCCCGCGAGCTCGAGGCCGGCGGCCTGCACGACCTCGCCGGGCAGGCTCGCGGGGCCGTGCTCCGCGCGGTGGGGTCGGGCGACCACGCGTTCGAGCGGATCTCGCGCGAGCTGATGGGCTACTACCTCCTCGGGTTCGAGCCGGAAGCGGGCGACCGGGACGGCCGAGGCCACGCGGTGAAAGTCGCGGTCTCGCGTCAGCGGGTCACCGTTCGCGCCCGGGGGCTGCTCACCATTCCGACCGCGCCCCCACCGCCGCTGCAGCTGCTGGCCGCAGGGCTGCGCTCGCCTCTCGTGGATCGCGGCCTGCCGATCCGCGCCTCGTCGTTCGCGCTCCCCGGGGCCGAGCCGGGCAAGGTCAGGGTTCTCGTCGCCGCCCAAGTCGGGCGGGCAAGCCGGCCGGCAAGCGTCGGCTTCGCCCTCTCGCGACCCGACGGGAAGGTGGTGGCGAGCCGCGCCTACGAGGGGGTGCAGGGCGGCGAGGGAGACTGGCTGGAGTTCACCACGGAGGCCACCGTCGACCCCGCGAACTACACCCTGCGGCTGGCGGTGGTGGACGCGTCGGGCCGGCACGGGTCGGTCGAGCACACGGTCAAGGCCGCGCTCGTGGACGCCGGCGGGCTTCAGGTGTCCGACCTCGTCCTCGCCCCGGCTGCCGGCGGAGCGGCCGTGCGGCCGGCGGTCGACACGGAGATCTCAGGAGGGGGGCTCTCCGCCTTCGTCGAGATCGGGTCGAAGCTGGCCGAACGGCTCGGGCAGGCCGGCGTGTCGATCGAGCTGGCCGACTCCGCGGAGGCGCCGGCGCTGCTGGCGGTGCCGGTCGAGCTCCGACCCGCGGAGCACGGGACCCGCGCCGCACAGATCGACGTCGCGGCCGGCCTTCTCCCGCCCGGCGACTACACGGCCC
>JBGASI010000574.1:0-3144 GCA_044229815.1 Vicinamibacteria bacterium
CTCGGCGCCGGGGAGGTGATCGGCGAGCTCGCGCTGCTCACCGGCTCGCCCCGCAGCGCCACCGTGCGCTCGCCCGAGCGCGCGGTCGTGTTCGCGGTCGAGAAGGGCGTCTTCCTCGACCTCATGGACCTGCTGCCCGCCTTCGCGCGCAACCTGTGCCTGGTGCTGGCGCGCCGGCTCGAGCAGACGACGCTCAAGGTGCCGCGCGCCGCGGGCAAGCAGCTCCAGGGCAACCTCAAGTACTTCGACCTCGCCACCGTGATCCAGACGCTGATCGGCTCGCACCAGACCGGCGGCCTGGTGGTGACCCACGAGAAGCACAAGCTCGCCGAGATCTTCTTCCTGCGTGGCAACATCGCGCGCGCGAAGTTCCGCCAGCTGGTGGGCGACGACGCGCTGTTCCAGCTGTTCCAGAGCTCGGTCGAGGGCGAGTTCTCCTTCACCGGCCGCGAGGTCGAGGACGGCGAGATCCAGACCGAGATCAGCATGCCGGCGATCTCGCTGCTGATGGAGTCGGTTCGCCTGCAGGACGAGCTGCCGCTGCTCAAGGAGAAGCTGCCGGACCCCGGCCGCGTGTTCCGGCAGAAGGCGCCCCACCTCGCCTGGGAGGAGCTGGACACGATCGAGCTGGCGGCCGCCGTCTGGTCCAGGCTGAAGAAGGGCGCCAGCCTCGACGACCTGCAGCGCGAGGTGCCGCGCTGCTCCTACGCGATCTACCGCACGGTCTCGCTGCTGCTCGGCAGCGGCCAGATCGAGTAGCGCCGCCTCAGACCCGGGAGGCCTCGCGGATCAGCCCGCGCAGGCGGCCGCTCTCGGCCCGGGCCTCCTCGAGCTCGCCCGCCAGGCGGGTGAGGGCCCGGCGCTTGCCGAGGAAGGACCAGTTGGCCGCCTCGAGCGCGAGGGCGGCGGCGAGGGCCACGCCGGCACCACTCGCGAGCAGGGTCGTGTCGATCGGCGCCCCGCCCCACAGCTGCCAGGCCGCGAAGGCCACGCCGACGAGCACGCCGTTCGCGCCGAGCGCGAAGCTGCGCCGCGCCCTCGTGATGTCGGCCTGCAGCCGCAGGACCAGTGCCTCGTTCTGCGCGAGCGCTTCGCGCAGCGGTGCGGCGTCCGCCAGCACGAGCCGGAGCCTGTCACCCCGCACGACCTTGTGCTTCGTCCCGCAGGTCCCGCACTTGATGTGATCGCCGTGCGCGTAGCGATCGTCGACGGGGACTTCCTCGTGGCAGTGGACACAGCGGGCCTTCACGCCGCCGATAGCGCTCGTCATGGCCCGGACACCCGGGACGTCGTCCCGGAGCCTCCTTCGAGAAGCCTAGCAGACGCGCGCGCCGCCCGACAAGAAATGACACACTCTCGGGCGTGGGCGAGACCATCGGCTGTCCCCGCTGCGGCGTCGCGGCCCCGCTCGACGCCGCGAGGCCGCGCTCGGGGCGTCAGCCGGTGTGCCGAAGCTGCGGGGCCGAGCTGCGCGTCGCCTCGCGGGTCGTCGAGGTGAGCGACGTTAGCTTCGACGACCAGGTGCTCGGCTCGACGCTGCCGGTGCTGCTCGACGTCTGGGCCCCGTGGTGCGTGCCCTGCCGGGGGATGGAAGCCGTGATCGAGGAACTGGCGGCGAGCCTCGCCGGCACCGTCCGGGTCGCGAAGCTGAACCTCGATCGCAGCCCGGACGCCGCGGCCCGGCTGCGCATCCAGGGCGTGCCGACGCTCTTCGTGTTCAAGGCGGGCCAGGAAGTCGCGCGCATGGTCGGCGTGCGCGACAAGGCCGAGCTGTTGAAGGCGCTCGCCGTGGTCGCCTGAACCGGGAGCCGGCCCCGCTACGACTCGTCCGCGGTCGGCCCGTAGAGCCCCGGCACGGGCAGGTCCAGCAGCCGCAGGTACACGCCGAGCTGGGCGCGGTGGTGGATCCCGTGGTTCAGCACCCAAGTCCGCAGGCAGGCGAGCCTCGGCAGCGTGAACAGGTCCCGCCCCCCGGCCTGGAGCGTCCAGGGGCCGAGCAGCCGCTCGTCGCTCACGGCCTCGAGCAGGGCCCGCCCCTCGGCCGCGTGGCGGTCGAAGTGCGCGAGCAGCGCCTCGACGCTCGTCAGCTCTTCCTGGCGCAGCGGCGGCTGCCCGACCGGCGCCAGGTCGAGCGCGTCGCGCTCGATGGTGTAGGCGATCCAGGACGGGATGTTGGCGACGTGGCTGGCGAGGGCCCCGAGCGTGAAGGACCTCGGGTGCGGCCGCCAGGCCCGCTGGTCCGCCGGCACCCGCGCGAGCGTTCGTCGCGTGCCGGCCATCTCCTGGTCGAACTCCGGCAGCAGCGTCAGGCCGAGGGTCATGGTTCCTCCAATGTCGCTCGCAGGCCCCGCCATGCTAGTCGAAGCCGATCCCCGCGCTCGCGCCGGCCTTCGAGACGGCGGCGCGCGCGGCGTCGTACTCGGCCTCGCCTGGCAGGTGCTCCAGCATCAGCGGCGCGCCCGGGGCGTGGCGCGCGTGCTCGGCCAGGAAGACTCCGTAGTCGATGGAGCCGAGGCCGATGCGCACCTCGCGGAAGTGCACGGCCATCTCGACGTCCCAGGCCAGGTCCTTCGCGTGGACGCTCGCGACGTGCGGGCCGAGCTTCGCGTAGCACTCGCGCAGCAGGGCGCTCGAGCCGTAGTAGCGCGCCGGCGAGTTGACGAGGTTGCATGGGTCGAGGTGAACCGCGAAACCGCTGCGGTCGACGGCCTTCATCAGCCTCAGGCAGGCGTCGGGGCTGTCGGGGAGCGACCAGGCCATCATCTCGTAGCAGAACCGGGTGCGCGTCGGCTTCACCGCGTCGAGGATCGCGCGCGCGTTCTCGACGGCCGCGTCGAAGAAGCGCTCCGAGAGGTTGTCGGGGTGCGGGCCGAACCAGCTCGTCGGGCTGAAGGAGCCAGCGATGTCGACGCAGCAGCGCGCGCCGACGGCCTCCGCGAGCGCGAGCCCCTCGGTCACGGTGGCGAGGTTTCTCCGCCGCGCCTGCGGATCGGGGTCGAGCAGGTTCACCCAGCGGCCGACCTCGGCGATCACCACGTCGTGGCGCGCGAAGGCCTCAGCCGTCGCCTTGATCCGCGCGCCGTCGTCGAGCTTCAGCGGCGGGCAGTAGGCGGCGCGGTAGCCGCGCTCCCGGTGCGCGAGCGC
>JBGASI010000575.1:0-3124 GCA_044229815.1 Vicinamibacteria bacterium
GGTCTCGGACGGAAGTCCTGCGCGGCGGGATCGACGAACTGCGGGTCGGCCAGGATCGCGCCGTTCCCGGTCGTCGACAGCACGTAGTCCTTCGCCCACGTGGCCATGTAGAAGGGGAAGGCGGTCGCGTTCGTGTCGTGGATCAGGTTGCGCTCGATCGCGACGCCCCTTCCCGGCCCGCCCGATACCCAGTACAGCGAATAGCCGATCTCGAACGGCTTGTCGAGGGAGAGGATGTTGTCGCGGATGGTGACGCCGCGCAGGTTCGTCGAGTGGAGGTAGAGGCCGCCGATGAGCCAGTAGCCGGGGTCGCCCGAGGCGCTGCGGCCGTAGCCGTTGCGGTAGAACGTGTTGTCGTGGACGGCGATCTGCTCGCGGGGGTTGTCCTTGCCCCAGCGGGAGAAGTAGAGGCCCGGCCCACGGTTGTCGAAGACGAGGTTGTGGTGGACGCGCACGTCGCGCGTCAGCGGCCCGTCCTCGGTCGAGATCGAGATCCCCGTTTCGTTCTCGTGGACCACGTTCTCCCGCAGTTCCACGTCCTCGAGCACGCCGAACCAGCCGTCGACGTAGAGCCCCTGCCGGTCGTTGTTCCAGCAGTGGTTGTGGTGGATGACGCCGCGCGCGGCGGTCTCCTTGACGTCGATCCCCTCCTTCTTGTTGCGGGCGACCTCGTTCCACGCCACCTCGAAGCCCTTCGTCCCGGCGATGCTGATCGCCTCGTGCGGCGCCTCGCTGCCGGTGAACGGCCGGAAGCTCAGCGCCATGTCGTTGGCCCCGGTCACGGTGTTCCCGAGCAGGCGCACTTCCTCCGTCCCCTGCCAGGCGGAGATCCCCGAGGCGAAGCTGCCCTTCGAGGAACAGTTGACGATCTCGACGTGGTGGCTCGAGGCCACGTTGAACCCGGCGAGGTGCGAGCCCGTCACGTGGACGTTGCGGACGCGGACGTAGGCCGAGCCCTCGATCTGCAAGGCACCCTGCACCCACGGGTAGGAGGAGGCCCAGGGGATGTCCACGCCGGACGCGTCGAGAGTCGGGGTCGTCCCCTTCGCGCCGCGGATCTCGACCCAGGCGTCGGCGCTGCCCTGCTGTCGGATCACGATCGGCCCGGCGAGCTTCCACGTCCCGTCGAGCAGGACGAGGACGAGGCCCGGCCGCAGGCGCGCGACGCCCGCCTCGATCGAGCGCAGCGGCTGGGCGAGGGTGCCGCCGTTCGAGTCGGACCCGGCCGGCGAGACGTAGATGCCGTTCGGGAGCGGCGCCTCGGTGGGGGCCGCCGGCGCGGGAGAAGCGGACGGCGACGCCGGGCCGACCCCCGCTCCCCCACCACACGAAGGCACGGCCGAGAAACCGAGAACGCAGAAGAGGGCAGGCCAGCAGGCCTTCGCGCGACGCAACATCGGACCTCCGACCCGTCGATACTAGCGAATGGACGCGACCGGGGCGTGAGCCATCTGCCCCATGCGACCGCCACGGCCTACGGCCTCGGGCTCTGAATCTTCGTGGCCGTCTCGATGCGTGCGCGGTACCCTACGGGCCGCGCCTTCCGCGCCCGTCCGGGCGGGGCCTGGGGTCGTCCGAGGGGGGTGACCATGCTGAACGGCTCGAGGGCCCTGTCGTTGGCCGGCCTCGTGCTCCTGTTACCCTCGGCCGTGGCGACCGCGCAGCCGGACCCGGTCCTCCAGGGCGCGACCTGGCGTGAGCTCGTCCTCCGTGAGCTGATCCCCGCCTGGCAGGCGCACGTGATCGACACCCGCCACGGGGGCTTCCACGCCAGCCTCAGCCGCGACTGGCAGCCGCGGGCACCCTACGAGAAGCTCCCGCCGATGCTCAGTCGCCAGGTGTTCAGCTTCACCGCGGCCTACCTGATGTCCGGCGACGAGCGACACCTCGAGGTGGCGCGCGGCGGGGTCGACTACCTGCTGGCCCACGCGTGGGACGAGCGCAATGGCGGCTGGTACGACCGCCTGAGCGTGGACGGCAAGGTCCTCGACAGCACGAAGACGGCCCCGAGCGAGCTGTACACCAACGTCGGCCTGACGCTGTACGCCTTCGCCACGGGCGACGCCAGGGTGAAGCAGCGCGTCGCCGAGTCGCTGCGGATCCGGCGCACGAAGGCCGCCGACCGTGAGCAGGGCGGCTACTTCACGCAGCTCAGCCGCGAGCTGGCGCCGGTCGGCGACACCTCGAAGCTGAAGCACGCGCACTTCGGCTACGTGGGATCCCTGATCCACCTCTACCAGCTGGACCGCGATCCCGCGGTGCTCGGGTTCTGGCGGGAGCTGATGGAGCTGACGCGCAGCCGGATGACCGACCCCGAGCTCGGCTGGGTCTACGGCTTCGACGTGCCCCTGGACCGCTCCTGGAAGCTGGTCGACCCGCGGGCCCACCCGTCCATCAACATCGGCGGCCAGCTGACGGCGGCCCTGGCCTACGTGCGCCTGTACGAGCAGTCGGGGGACGCGACCTATCTGGAGGCGGCCCGCTCGCTCTCGCGGATGATCGACCGCGGCTGGGACGCGGAGCACGGCTGCTGGCTCGACCAGGTGCAGCGCCTGCCGCCGCACGCTCCGCTCCCGGAAGCCACCGTGGCGTGGTGGATCCACATCTACGGCGCCTTCCTCGACCTGCGCCTGTACGCGCTCGACCACGACCCGGCGCGCCTGCAGCGCTTCGCGCGCGCGGAGCGCTTCTATCGCGAGCACTTCCTCGACTCGCGCTACGGCGGCGCCTTCTCCCAGGTCCGGCGCGACGGCTCGCTCGCCGACGACGGCGGCAAGGCCGGCCCCTGGCACACGTCCTACCACGACGTCGAGCACGGCCTCGTCAACTACCTGCTGCTCAGCCTCTACGTGAACCGCGAGCCGGTGACACTGCACTTCCGTTATGAGCCCGGCGCGGCGGCCCGACGCTACGTCTCGCTGATCGACGACCCGAGGGTCACCGTGAGCTCGGTGAGCGTCGACGGCAAGGCCTGGACCGAGTTCGACGCGGCCGAGCGCTCGCTGAAGCTGCCGGCCTCCTCGCGCGCCACGCGGGTGAGCGTGACGCTGGCGCGCCGCTAGCCGCGTCGAACGCGAGGATGTAGTGCGAGCCTTGCGCTGGCGTCGCTCGAGGGGGAGGGACA
>JBGASI010000576.1:0-3123 GCA_044229815.1 Vicinamibacteria bacterium
GGCTGCGCCCGCTGGTGACCGTGGACCGCGTGCCCGAGGCCTGGACGCTGCCCGCCTCGCGCTTCAAGGGCGACTACCCCGGCGTGGTGCTCGACCCGAGCCTGCCCGAGGTCCTCGAGCTCGTGAAGACGGACGTGGCGCGCACGGTGCGCGACTGGCGCTACGCGCTCGTCAAGCACGACTTCACGAGCTACGACCTCTTCGGCCGCTGGGGCTTCGAGATGGGCGCGAGCGTCACCCCCGACGGCTGGGGCTTCGCCGACCGCACGCGGACCTCGGCCGAGGTCGTGCGCGCGCTCTACGAGGCGATCCGCGAGGCGGCCGGCGACGCGCTGC
This sequence comes from Vicinamibacteria bacterium, assembly GCA_044229815.1. Lineage (GTDB taxonomy): Bacteria > Acidobacteriota > Vicinamibacteria > Fen-336 > Fen-336 > DATBSL01. The sequence continues at coordinate 337 of JBGASI010000576.1, forward strand.
TGATCGGCTGCAACACGATCGGCCACCTCGGCGTCGGCCTGTTCGAGCTGCAGCGCACCGGCGACGACACGAGCGGGCGCGAGTGGGAGCGCACGCGCAAGATGGGCGTCAACACGCTGGCCTTCCGCCTGCCCCAGCACGGGACCTTCTTCGCCGCCGACGCCGACTGCGCCCCCGTCACGAGCGGCCTGCCCTGGCCGCTGGCGCGGCGCTGGCTGGAGCTGGTGGCCGCGAGCGGCACGCCCCTCTTCCTCTCGCACGCGCGCGAGGCGCTGGGCCAGGAGCAGCGGGAGGCGGTGCGCGCGGCCTTCGCGCAGGCCGCCGTGCCGCAGCCGCCCGCCGAGCCGCTCGACTGGCTGTCCACGACCTGTCCGCGCCGCTGGAAGCTCGGCGGCCGCGAGACGGTCTTCGACTGGACGGCGTCGGCCGGGGTGGAGGTGGTCTGAGATGCGCAGGACGACCGCCGGCCCATTCCTGGCGCTGCTCGCGGCCCTCGCGACCGTCGTCCCCGCGAGCGCCGACGACCTCTACTCCGCGTTCGCCGAGCCGCCCGCGCGGCTGCGCCCGTTCGTGCGCTGGTGGTGGAACGGCGCGCGCGTGGACGAGCAGGAGGCGCTGCGCCAGCTCGACGTGATGAAGGCCGCCGGGATCGGCGGCGTCGAGATCAACACGATCGCGATGCCCGACTCCGTGCCCGTCGCGTCGCTCGCCCCGTTCCCGGTGCGGCCGTGGCTGAGCCCGGAGTGGTGCCGCGTGGTCAAGGCCGCCGCCGAGGGCGCGCGCGCGCGGGGGATGACAGCCGACGTGATCGTGGGCTCGGGCTGGCCATTCGGCGGCCGCTTCCTGGCGCCGGCCGAGCAGACGAAGAGGGTCCGGGTCGTGACGCGGGAGCTGCTCGGGCCCGCCGCCTTCGAGGCGACGGTCGAGGAGCTCGCGCGCGCGGGCGCGCGGGAGCGGGAGGAGGTGTCGGTCCCGCCGCAGGTCGTCTCGGCTCGGCTCAACCCGGCAGCCGGTCCCGACTTCGCCGCGGGCGCGGAACTGCTGCCCGGGGCCGTGCGCGCCGGCCGACTGCGTGTCCGGGTGCCGGCCGGGCCGCACGTGCTGCGGGTGGTGCTGCTCGAGACGGGCTTCACGCACGTCAAGCTCGGCGCGCCCGGCGCGGACGGCCCGGTCGTCGACCACTGGAACGCCGCCGCCGTGCGGCGCTACCTCGACCACATGTCCGCCGGCCTCGCACCCGCGCTCGGCGGCGCGCTCGGCGAGGCGCGCGGCGGCCCGCTGCGCGCCGCCTTCGTGGACAGCCTCGAGCTCGATCACGCGAACTGGACGGACGATCTGCCGGCGGAGTTCGCGCGCCGGCGCGGCTACCCCCTCGCGCCCTACCTGCCCTTCCTGCTCGAGCAGGACGACGCCGGCGAGTCGGCCCGGGCCGACACCGTGCGCCGGGCGCGCTACGACTTCAACCGCACGCTGGTCGAGCTGTTCCACGAGCGCTTCCTCGCGACCTACGTCGAGTGGGCGCACGCGAACGGCCTGCTGGCGCGGATCCAGGCCTACGGCCGTGAGACGCACGTGCTCGAGGGCAGCCTCCTCCCCGACCTGCCCGAGGGCGAGAGCTGGCTGTGGTCCGGGCACGACCGCGTGATCGTCAGCCCGACCGTGGCGAACAAGTACGTCTCCTCCGGCGCCCACCTCGGCGGCCGCGGCCCGGTGAGCTTCGAGGCGATGACGAACGCGGTGCCCGTCTTCCGCGAGACGCTCGAGGACTTCAAGCTCGGGCTCGACCAGAGCCTGCTCGCCGGCGTCCAGCAGCCGGTGCTGCACGGCTTCAACTACTCGCCGCTCGCGGCGGGCTTCCCGGGCTGGGTGCGCTTCGGCTCCTGGCTCAACGAGACAAACCCGTGGTGGCCCCACTTCCGGCGCTTCGCCGACTACGCGGCGCGCCTCACCCGCGTGCTGACGGCGTCCGAGTTCCAGGCGAGCGTGGCTCTCCTCGGCCCGCGCGCGGACGAGTGGGCCCGGGACGGCCGGTTGTACCAGCCCTTCCCGGAGGTGTCCCGGCCCTGGTACCACTACCACCTCTGGCAGGCCCTGGCCCAGGCCGGCTTCGGCAGCGACTTCGTGAGCGAGGGCGTGCTGCAGGGCGCCCGCGTCGAAGAGGGCCGGCTGCGCTGCGGCACGCGCGGCTACGACACGCTCGTGCTGATGGACGTCGACTCGCTCGAGCCCGCCACCGCCGAGGCCGTCGCCCGTTTCTCGGAATCGGGCGGGCGGCTGGTATTCGTCGGGCACACGCCGGCGCGCGCTCCAGGGCTGCTCGACGCGGCGGCGGCGGACGGCCTCGTGCGCTCGGCCATGGCACGCGCGCTGCACGGCGAGCGCGCCGCCCTCGTGCCGGCTCCCGCACCGGGCGGGCCACTGCCCCGCGATGTCACGCGCGACGCGCTGCCGGCGCACGCGCGGCGCTCGCTGCTGCAGTGGGCCCTCGCCTGGTCGACGCGCCTGGGGCTCGAGCCGGACGTGCGCCTCGACGCGCCGTCCGTCGAGGTCTCGCTCCTGCACCAGCGCGCGGGCGAGCGCGAGCTGTTCTTCCTGGCGAACGCGAGCCGCGGCGAGGCGATCGACCTGGTGGCGCACTTCCCCGCCCCCGGCAAGCGACCCTGGCTTTGGGACGCGGAAACCGGGGTGCGCACAGCGCTCGCCCCCGGCGCGCAGCCGGGGACCCTGGCCCTGCACTTCGAGCCGCTGCAGTCGCTGCTGGTCGTCTACGAGCCGCCGGGAGCCGGC
>JBGASI010000577.1:0-3121 GCA_044229815.1 Vicinamibacteria bacterium
GAGCACGAAGGCCGGGCCGAGTCCCGTCGCGACGACGGCGTGCGGCCGGCCCGCCACGGCGGTGAAAGGCTCCGCGACGAAGCGCGGGTCGACCGGATCCGCCGGGGCCGGCACCTGCAGGGTGGCGCGACCGACGTCGGGGTTGCCCGTGAGCCTCACCTCGACGAGGCGCGAGGGGTCGCCCGCGCCGACGCGGGGCACCACGAACTCGAGCGCGTCCGACGCGGACGAGACGACCAGGGCCGGCAGCCCGGCCACGCGCACGTCGTTCTGGGCGGGCTCGATCGGGAAGCCGAGACCCGCGATCTTCACCACGGCGCCGGGGCCGGCGCTCGCGGGCGTCACGGAGCTGACGATCGGCAGCCGGCCGATGACGAACGGCGCGGCGTTGGACTCGATGCCCGCCATCGCCACGGTCACCGGGGCGAGCGTCCCGGGCCCGCCCGCCACGGTCGGCACGATCACCCGCAGCTGCCTGGGCTCGATGTCGACGATCTGCGCCTCGACGCTTCCGAAGCGGACGACGACGCCGGGGCCCCAGCCCGCGCCGACGACCACGACCGCCTCGCCGGGGAGGCCGGCCTGCGGCGAGAGGCCGTGGACGCGGGGACCCTGCAGCACCGACACCGCGACGGCATTCGAGGTCCGGCCTGCCCGGCGCACCACCACGTCGACGCTGCGCTCGCTGCCCGACTCGACGGTCGCCTCCGGCACCTCGACCTGCAGCCGCTCCGCGCTCGCGGTGACGACCCGGGCCGGCAGCTCGCCGAAGAGCACCTGGTTCGATCCGGGGTCGTTCGAGAAGCCGCGGCCGTTGACCGTCGCGAGCTGCCCGACCCGAACGCGCGCCGGCTCGACGGCCTCGAGACGCAGGCCTGCTCCGAGCCACATCCAGCCGCCGAGACCGACGGCCGCCAGCAGGGCGAGCGCCCCGGCGCCGATGCCGACCGGCTTGAGCCAGGCGGCCCCTGCCGAACGAGCGCGGCGGGCGGCAGGCCGCGCTCCGACGCGACGCGCCCCCGCCGCGGCAGGCGGCGAGGCCGGACGGCGCTGGGGCGAGGGCTCGGGCCGGGGCCGGGCGGCGCGAACGGGCTCGGCCGGTGTCGCGGCGCCAGAGGGTGCCGCCGGTTTCGGCTGCGCCGCTTTGGGGGCGGCGGCAGCAGGGGCGGGTGACACGGGCGCGGCGGAGGGCGCAGTGGCAGCCGCCGAGGGTCGCGGCGCCACGGGAGCCTGGGGCGGCAACGGGGCGCGCACGGCGGGCGTGGGCGTCGGTGCGGGCGTGGGAGCAGCGGCCACGGCAGGGCCGGCCGGCAGGGGCGACGGCACGAACGCGGGCACGGAGGCTGCCAGGGGCGGCAACTCGAACGCGGGTGGCGCGGCCGCCTCCTCCTCGACGAAGAAGTCGTCGGCGGGGGCCTGCGCGGGCGCGAGCGGCGCCGGCTCCGCGACTGCCCAGTCGTCGGCAGCGGCGACGGGGGCCTCCTCGACCGCGACGATCGCCTCGTCCTCTTCGAACGGCACAGCCGGTGGGGCCTCCGCGAGAGGCGTACCCCCTTCTCCCACGAAGAAGGGATCCTGGCCGGGTTCGACGGGCTCGGCGGCCGATTCCACCACCTCGACCGCCTCGACCACCTCCACCGCGTCCGCGCCGACCATCTCGTCTTCGCCGACGATCGCGTCGGCGTCGGGGTCCAGGCCCGGCAGCCTCTCGACCCAGGGCTCGAAGGTCGGTTCCACGCAGACGCTCCCCGGCTCGTCGGGAGGCCCGAGCCAGATCACGTCGCCCGGGCGCAGGGGGGCCTCGTCCTCGACGCGCGTCGCGTTCACGAAGACGCCGCGGGGCGCGTGGGTGTCGTGCACCTTCGAAGCGTCGAGGTCGGCCCAGACGCGCGCGTGGATGGGGCTGACGCCCGGGACGTCGACGACGAGGTGGCAGTCCGGGTCGCAGCCGACGAGGATCTCCCCGACCACCTCCTCCGGCGCGTAACGTCCACCCGGGGTGTCGCCCTTCACCGTGAGCGCCGCGAGCCTGAGCCTCTCTTCGGCCATCGTGATGGAATCTAGCACGGCCGCACGGGGGGTCAAGGTATACTCCCCGGACGCGCGAGCCGCCGGCCGTTGCCCCGGCGGCCGGGCGCGAGGACAGCCATGAACCTCTTCATCCCGATCGCCGTCGTGGCCGTGGTCGCGGCCCTCGCGTTGCTCGTGCTGCGCGACCCCGACGCCCTGCAGCGCAAGGTGCTCGCGATCTTCCGGCGCGCCGAGAAGCCGCCGAAGGCGCCCGGCGCCAGCCACTACTACAAGTCCTACTGGTCGTAGCGCCGGCCGCTAGCGGACCGGCGTGAAGAGCAGGTCCTTGTAGTCGAAGCTGAAGTCGATCGCGGGCGAGACGGGCTCGAGCGTCACCCGCTCGACGCTCGCGTCGGGTCGCAGCGCGAAGGTCACGTAGGCGTCGGCGGGCTGGCGGTCGGACATGTACGCGCGGCGCCAGCGGGCGACGAACGTGTCGTGCTGCCAGTGCTCGAGGTCGGCGCTCATGCCCGGCGTCCGCGTCATCGTCAGGACCAGCCGCTCGCCCTCCACGGCGACCAGCGCCTCGCCGTACCACGGGTCCCGGTAACGGCCGGCGTAGCCCGCGGGCGCGAGCGACGGCTTCGAGAGGCGGTCGCGCGCCGCGGCGGCCTTCGCAACCACCGCCTCGGCCTGCTGCAGTTCCTCCTCGGCCTGCGCGCGCAAGCCCACCAGCCAGTCGACGGGCGGCGCCTGCGGGGCGAGAAACGCGTCGAGCACGTGGTAGGCGATCGCGTCGAGCGCGACCGCGGACTCCTGGTTCGTGAGCAGCGCGAGGCCCAGCCGCTCCTCGGGCACGAGCGCGACGCGCGAGAGATAGCCCGGCAGGCCGCCGGAGTGCGACACGAGCTTGCGGCCGCGGTAGTCCCGCAGGCCCAGGCCGAGACCGTAGGCCGCGAAGTGCGCCGCCAGCGGCTCGAGGCCGGGGCGCGGACCGGCCACGGACTGCACCGTCTGCGCGGACCACATGCGGCGGATCGACTCCGGCTTGAGCAGGCAGCCCGCGTCCGCCGGGGCCGCGCCGGCCCGCCCGCACTCGACGAGCATGCGC
>JBGASI010000047.1:0-24302 GCA_044229815.1 Vicinamibacteria bacterium
GAGACGAGCGTCGCGAGGATCCCGCGCAGCGCGCCCACGGGGCGCCCGGCCGCGTCGCGGGCGGGCGGGGCCCCGTAGAACGCCCGGAACAGCTCGTACGTGCCGTCGACCAGGTGGAGCTTCACGCGCCTCGCACCAGGATCGCCCGCGAGTACAGCAGGCCGAAGCCCTGTCGCTGGGCGTTCTCCTGCGACTTCGAGCCGGGCTGGGTGGTCACCACGGCGACGTCGCAGCCGGCGGCCCTCGCGACGGCCAGGCGCTCGGCCAGCAGCGCCGTCTGCACCCCCCGCCGTCGGAGGGCCGGCGCCGTGGCCGCGCCGCACAGCTGGGCGACGCCCTGCGCGAGGCGCATGCTGGCGCCGCCGGCGACCGCCCCGTCGATCCGCGCCAGGAAGCAGTGAAAGCCCTCGGACGAGGTCATCGCGCCGAGCGCGGCCTCGAGGACCGCGCGGGGGAACTCCTCGTGCGTGGGCACCCCCTGCGTGTCGGGGTGGGCGAAGCCCTCGATCACGACGTCGAGCCAGAGCGCCAGCTCGTCCGCCGGGCTCCGGCGGACCACGACCCCGGCCGGCGCGGGATCGACGGGCGGGTTCGCCAGGCTGCTACCCAGCACGTTCTCGAAGCCGACGAGCGTGTACCCGCGCCGCGTCAGCAGCGCGGCGATCGACGGGTCCGCCAGGGTGCTCAGCTCGACCTGCACGGGACAGCCGCGCTCGGCGAAGGCGGCCTCCACCCCGGCCAGCTCGCCCTCGTCGAGCCCTCCCGCAAAGCCGAGCGCCGCGACCTTGTTGAGCGGCGAGCCCGCGCCGGCGTAGGCCGCGACCCCGCCGGCGAGCCGCAGGACGAAGCCCCTGGTGTCGCGCAGCCGCTGCGCGCTCGCGAGGGCGCTGTCGGCAAGCAGGCCGGCTTCGGCGCGCTCGATGCGGGCGGCCAGGTCGAGGTTGGCGAAGAGCATCGGGAATCCTCGCACGACTGGCGCGCCACCTGGACTAGGCTAGGTGGCGTCTCCGAACCGGAGGCGGGGGAGGGTGGCATGCCGCGTCGGCCGATTGGCAGGCGAACCGCGTGGGCCCTCGTCGCGCTCTCGTCCCTGGCGGCCTCCAGTGCCGGGCAGGCCCCGCTCATCAACGGCCGCGCGGCGGTCGTCGACGAGAGCGGCCGGCTGATCACCTGGATGGAGCCCCGCAGCCGCGCGTTCGGCGAGTTCCTGAGGCTGCGCTGGGAGTTCGTGAAGCGGGACGTGCCGCCCTCGCCGGGTCCCGCACCCCGCTCGTCCTACCCGCTCTACTACTTCTACGACGGCTACAAGACCGACTCGCCGGCCGTGGAGGCCGACACCTGGATGAACGACGTGGGCGAGAAGGTGCCGAACTGGTTCGAGTCGGCGCGCCTGTACTACGCCTACTCGGGCGACGAGTCGGTGCTGAAGATCGCTCTTGGGCTCGTCGACTACGCGATCGAGCACGGCACGAGCCCGGCGGGCTTCGCCTGGCCGCGCTTCCCGTACACGACGACGAACGCGGGCGACCTCGAGTTTCGCGGCTTCACCAGCGCCGGCCGCTTCGTGATGCACGAGATCCAGGTCGACCACGCCGCCGAGATGGGGCTCGCCTACTACCGGGCGTTTCTCTACACCAGGGACGAGCGGCAGCTGACCGCCGCGCGCGCCGTGGCGGACGTGCTCGCCAGGACGGCGCGGCTCGGCACGGAAACGAAGTCCGTCTGGCCCTACCGTGTCGTGATGGACAGCGGGCGCGTGACGGCCGAGTACGGCGCGAACTGGACCGGCGCCCACGCGCTGCTCGGCGCACTGGCGGCGGCGGGCGAAGGGGACGTGGCTGCATACAGGGCCGCCGCCGCGAAAGCCCGCGCGTTCCTGCTCGGCTTCCCGATGCGCACCGGGTACTGGACCGACGGGCACAGCGACACGGCGATCGACAGCCACACCTACCGCAGCAACCTGAGCAAGAGCAATGCGGCGCTCTACCTGCTCGACAACCCCGGGTTCGACCCGGACTGGCGTCTCCACGTCCCGGGGCTGATCCGCTGGACCGAGGTCCACTTCGTCGAGCGCAGCGCCAAGGGAGAACCCGGCTCCGTGCTCGGCGCGAACGTCGTCGGCGAGCAGGACGACTTCCTGCCCAAGATGGACTACCAGACCGCCCGCTACGCCGCCGAGACCGCGCGCTGGTACGCCGCGTCCGGGGACGCCGCCTACCGTGAGAAGGCGCTGCGCTCGCTGAGCTTCGTGACCTACTGCTCCGACGCGCGCGGACGCGCCAACGAGAGCCCCTACTCGAAGCTCGCCACCTGGTTCTCCGACTGCTACGGGGAGGCGCCGCGCATGTTCTACCACGCGTTCGCGGCCGTCCCGGAGTGGGCCCCGCCCGGCGAGGACCACATCCTCTACTCGAAAGGGGTGCTGAGGGACGTCGCCTACGCGCAGGATCGCGTCCGCTACCGGACCACCGACGACGAGGACGTCGAGTACCTCCGGCTCGCCTTCCGCCCCTCCCGCATCACGCGCGACGGGCGCGCGCTCGCCGAGCGGCCGGATCTCGCGGCGCCGGGGTACACGGCCCGCTCGCTCGGCGGGGGAGACTGGGCGATCACCGTGCGCGGCGGCGCGCGCGGGCTCGTCGTGCTCCGGCGACCTCAGCCCTCGCGCTCGACGGCGGCGCCGAGGCCGCGCAGCCGCTCGACGAGGCGCGCGTAGCCGCGCTCGATCGTCTCGAGCGGCTCGACCCGGCTCGTGCCCTCGGCGGCGAGCGCCGCCACCACGAGGGCCATCCCGGAGCGGATGTCCCGGCTGTCGAGGGCCCGGCGGCGCAGCCGGCGCGGTCCGGTCACCACGATGCGGTGCGGGTCGCAGAGGAACAGGTCGGCGCCCATCCCACTGAGCTGCTCGAGGCCGAACAGACGCAGCTCGTAGAGCCAGTCGTGGACGAGCGTGCTCCCGCGGGCCTGGGTGGCAAGCACCGTCACGAGACTCACCATGTCGCTCGGGAAGCCCGGCCAGACCCCGGTGGTCACCCGCCCCGCGCCCTCGAGCGTCGACTCGAGCACGCGGAGCCCGGCCTGCTCGAGCTGCGTCCGCACGCCGAAGCGGGAGAGCACCGCCACGATCGGCTCGAGGTCGACCGGCCGGGCGCCCCGGATCTCGACCTCCCCGCCCGTCACCGCGGCCGCGACGGCCCAGCTGCCGGCCTCGATGAAGTCGCCGTCGATGCGGTGGCTCGCCCCCGAGAGCCGCGTCACGCCGGCCACCCGCAGCGTGCTCGTGCCCTCGCCCGTGACCTCGGCGCCCATGCGTCGCAGGAAGCGGGCGAGCTCGGCCACGTGCGGCTCGCAGGCCGCGTTGCGGATCTCGGTCGTCCCGGCGGCGGTGGCGGCGGCGAGCAGCGCCGTCTCGGTGGCCGTGACCGAGGCCTCGTCGAGATAGAACGAGGCGCCCCGCAGGCCGTCGGGCGCGACCAGGCCCCGGCCACCGGGCGCCTCCGCCGAGGCGCCGAGGGCGGCGAGCGCGCGGTGGTGCGTGGCGACCGAGCGCCGGCCCGGGAAGTCGCCGCCGGGCTCGCCGACGCCGGCCCGGCCGGCGCGCGCGAGCAGCGGCCCGGTGAGGAGCACGGAACCGCGAATGCGGGCGACCAGTGCCGGGTCGGGTTCGGTCGTGCGCAGCTGCGGGCAGCGAACGCGCAGCGTCGACGTACCGATGCCCTCGACCTCGGCCCCCAGGCCCTCGAGCAGGCGGCACATCGCCTCGACGTCGCGGATGCGCGGGACGTTCTCGAGCAGGCACTCCTCGGTGGTCAGGAGACAGGCCGCGAGGATCGGCAGCGCGGCGTTCTTGTTGCCCTCCACCTCGACGACCCCGGACAGGCGGCGGCCGCCCTCGACGACCAGGACCGCCATCAGCGGAACTCCCCGAGCCGCACGATCTCCTCCTCCAGCACGACGCCGAAGCGGGCAGCCACCGCCTCCCGCATCCGTTCGACGAGCATCGCCACGTCGCGCGCGCTCGCGCCTCCCTCGTTGACCACGAAGTTCGCGTGCGCGGTCGAGACCCGGGTCGCGCCGCAGGCGGCCCCCTTCATCCCGGCCAGGTCCACGAGCGCGCCGGCCGAGCAGGGCACGCCGTCCGGCAGGCGCACCCGCGCCGGGTCCGGGTTCTGGAAGACGCAGCCCGCGCTCGCGAGGGCGAGCGGCTGCGTACGCTTGCGGAAGGCGAGCGAGGCGCGCGCCTGCGACCGCAGCGCGTCCGGGTCCCCCGGGGTCACGCGGAAGGTGGCGCGCAGCGCGACCTCGCCGCTGCGCTGCAGCCGGCTGCGGTCGTAGCCGAAGTCCAGCTCGGCGTTCCCCAGCTCGCGCACGGCGCCGCCGGGCGTCGCCACCTCCACCGAGACGAGGCTCTCGGAGATCAGGCGGCCCCGGAAGTGCGCGTTGCCGTGGACGGCGCCGCCCACGGTGCCCGGGGTGCCGGCCCACTCGGCGAGGCCGGCCTGCCCGTGGCCGATCGTGTAGCGCACGAGGCCGTTCACGGTCACGCCGGCCTCGGCGCGCACGCGGCCCGGGGCGAGCGTCTCGACGCGGCCGCCGTGCCAGCGCACCACGAGGCCGCGCAGGCCGCCGTCGCCCACGAGGACGTTGGAGCCGCCGCCGAGCCAGGTCACCGGGACGCCCGCCGCCTGCGCGAGGCCGAGGGTCAGCAGAGCCTCCTCGGCCGAGCGGACCTCCGCGAGGACGTCGGCCGGCCCCCCGATGCGAAACGTGGTCAGCGGGGCGAGCGGCGCCTGTCGGCGTACACGGTCCGGCCCTAGCTTCGCGCGAAGCGCCTCGGCGAGATCCACCGCCGCATGCTACTGCACGGCCGGCCGAACGCGGGCCGGCCCCCGCTCACCAGGCGCGGCAGGCCTTCTCCCGGACCATGGGCTGGCCCGCCCTGCAGCCGAAGGCCTGGGCGAACTCCGGCATGTTGCTGACGCTGCCGATCACGCGGAAGGCGCCGGACGAGTGCGGGTCGGTCTGGGCCAGCTGGCGTGCCGCGGCCTCGGTCACGTTCTGGCACCACACGTTCGCGAAGCCGAGGAAGAAGCGTTGCTCGGGCGTGAAGCCGTCCCGCTTCGCGCGCGGCTGGCCGGCGAGCGACTTCTGCAGCGCCGCGTAGGCGACGCGCAGGCCTCCGTTGTCGGCCGTGTTCTCGCCGAGCGTGAGCTTGCCGTTGAGGTGGACGTCGCCGTTCGCCGCGTCCTTCACCGTGACGTAGCCGTCGTACTGGTCCGCGATGCAGTCGGTGCGTGCCTGGAAGGCCTGCAGGTCCTCCGGCGTCCACCAGTTCTGGAAGTTGCCCTCGGCGTCGAACTTGCTGCCATGGTCGTCGAAGCCGTGCGTGTACTCGTGGCCGATCACCACGCCGATCGCGCCTTCCAGTCCTCGAGCGACGTCCGCTCGAGGACGACGTTGCCCTCGGCGAAGTACTTGCGGCTCGAGACGTTCAGCCGCGGGAAGGCCGGCGCGCCCGTCGCCGCGAAGAACTCGGGCCACTCGAAGGCCGGGGCGAGCTTCGCGAGCTCCTCCAGGCTCATCGGATTGTCCCGGTTCTTCGGATCGCGCATCTCGACGCGGGTGAAGTGGGCGGAGGCGAGCGCCGTCTCGACGCGCAGCACGGCCTGGGCCTCGGCCTTCGCCTGGTCCGTGCTCGCGCCGCCGAGCTCGAGCAGGCGCGCCACGTGCAGCGCGTACTTGTCGCGCTTCTCCTTCGACTTCGCGTCGTCCTTGAGGTAGTCGTCCCGGTCGGGCAGCCCCAGCCCGCCCTGGCCGACGTTCGCGATCGTCTGCCGCGAGTCGTGCATGTCGGGAGAGGCGCCGAAGCGGAACAGCGTCGGCAGCGCCTGCGCCTGGTGCTCGCCGAGCAGACGGAAGAGCGCCTTCCTGGAATCGACGGCGTCGGCGCGTGTGAGCGCCGTTCTCCAGCAGGCCGAGGCGGTCCCGCGCCGTCCCTATCTAGCCCGAAACGGCGGCGCGCGCCACTCGCGGGCCGCGGCCGGCGCCTTTCACCGAATTCCACATCTCCACGAGCGCTCCAACTGCGGGACTTGGCGGACGCGCCGTCCCCCGCGTGAGACGGATCACCGCTTCCGGAGCGGCTGCGGGTCAGACTGAAGAGGCTCACGGGGCCGTCCCCGAGGGGCGAGTCGTTCTCCTCCCACCGAAGCGGGATCCCCGGGCTCAAGCCCCGCGGAGGCCCGGAGCCGCCCCGGTTGTGCCCTCGCGAAGGAAGTCCCCGTGCGCCTGCCCTCGGCCGTGCTCTCCGCACGTACGCTCGCCGTCTGTGTCCTCGCGCTGGCCGCCTGCGCCACGCCGCGCTCCGCGCAGGCCGCCGACATGTCGCTGACGTTCACGATCGACCGCAGCGGGTTGCCGCCGTTGCCTTACTACGACCTCACGCTCAAGGTGGACGCCCTCGGCGCCACGAGCGCCGACGTCAAGGCGGACGGCGTGGTCGTTCCCAGTCGCCTCGTCGGCGGCAAGGTGGTGTTCACGACGAGCGGCGGCAGCGTCGTCGTCAACCTGCGTTCCGTCACGGCGCCCTCGCGCGCGGGGGCCTTCGAGAAGGCCGTGCTGAAGGACGACAGGGCCTGGGCCTGGTCGCACGGCTTCGACGACAACACGAACCTGACGCCCGGCGTCGAGGCCTTCCGCGCGCGGGGCTGGCGCGGCACGCTGTTCATGATCTGCCAGTCGATCGACGACGTTCGCGACGAAAGCTGGATCGCCGACGCGCCCACGCTCAAGCGCCTGCTGGCGGCCGGCTGGAGCGTCGGCAACCACACCTGGGACCACGCCAACGTCGGCAGCGTGGCGACGGCCCGCGCCTCGGTCGTGCGCTGCGCCGACCGTCTCGCGGGGATCGTGGCCGGCTCCACGCGCCCCGCCTACAAGTCGATCGCCTTCGCCGCGCCGAACTTCGACGCGAACTACGCGCCCATCATCCGCGAGCTGCGCGACTCGCACACGACGAACCTGCAGTTCGACGAGAGCGGCAACGACTTCGCGATCCGGGTGGACCCGGGCGCCACGAGCGCGCCGGCCGGGGCGGTGCCCTTCAGCAAGAACCTCGTGATCGGCCGCTACACACCGATCGGCTGGGACGCCCCGGCCACGATCGCGCAGATCGAGACCCTCGCCGCCCAGGTGAACGCCACGAACCACTTGTGGTTCAACAGCCTCGCCCATGGCTCGAACGAGGCCTCCGTCACGCCCGTGATCGCGCACGTCTACACGAAGTACGGCCCCGGGGGGACGAACCAGGTGCTGGTGGCGCCTTCCGACGAGATCTACAGCTACATCCTCGTGCGCGACGGGGCGATCGTGACCTACGGCGGCTCGGGCACGGTGCCCGCCGTTCCCGCGCCGAAGGGGCCGGACTTCAACGGCGACGGGCAGGCCGACCTGCTGTGGCAGAACCAGAAGACCCGGGAGCTCTACGCCTGGCTGATGAACGGGACGACGGCCACGAGCGGGGCGTACCTGACGCCGAGGAGCTACTCGGGCGCGAGCTGGCAGGTGCGCGGCCTGGCGGATCTCAACGGCGACGGGCGCACCGACGTGCTCTGGCACAACGAGACGACCGGCGAGCTCTACTACTGGGCGCTGAACGGCATGGCCGCGACGAGCGCGGGGTACCTCAGCCCCGCCCGCCTGGCGGACGTCAACTGGCAGGTCCGCGCGGCCGGGGACCTCAACGGCGACGGCAAGGCGGACCTGCTCTGGCAGAACCGGACGACGGGCCAGCTGCAGGCCTGGCTGATGAACGGCGCGACCCGGGCGAGCACCGTGGCGCTGTCACCCTCGGCGATGACGGACGCGCGCTGGCAGATCGCCGGGCTCGCCGACCTCAACGGCGACGGCAAGGCCGACCTGCTGTGGCGCCACAAGGGGACGGGCGCGCTGTCCGCGTGGCTGATGAACGGGACGACCTCGACCGCCACCGTGTCGCTCACCCCGTCGGTCGGGCCGGGCCTCGTCTGGCAGATCCGCGGCCTGAGCGACCTCAACGGCGACGGCAAGGCCGACCTGCTGTGGCACAACCAGAAGACGGGCGATCTGCTCGCGTGGCTGATGAACGGCACGGTGAAGGCGAGCGGCGTCGCCCTCACCCCGGCCCGCTACGCCGGCAGCGGCTGGCAGGTCGTTCCGCTGCCCCCCGAGCGGTCCAGTCAGGCCGTCGTCTCCCTGCGCTAGACGACGGCCGAGTCACCCCGGGGCACACCTCGGGCGGCCGCCGTCGTCGGCCGCCAGCGACGTCGCGGGCCCGGACTCGCGGGTTCCGTTGAGCGCGCTTCCCATCTGGTAGGATCGACCGCAGGATCGCCAATGGACTGGAGTCGCGCATGACGAGCACACGAGAGGGCAGCCCGGTGCCCCTGCTCTCGGTCACGGTACTCAACTACAACTACGGCCACTACCTGTCGAACTGCCTCGACTCGATCCTGGGGCAGACGTTCCGGGACTTCGAGGTCCTGCTCGTCAACGACAAGTCGACCGACGACTCGCTGCAGGTGATCCAGCCCTATCTCTCCGACCCGCGGGTCAGGCTGGTGGACCACGAGGTGAACCAGGGATTCGTGCGATCCCTGATCGAGGGCAGCCAGCTTTCGCGCGGCCGCTATATCAGCGTCATCTCCGCAGACGACTGGGTCGCCGACCCGACGGCATTCGAGAAGCAGGTTGCCGTGCTGGAGAGCCACCCGGACGCAGTGATGGCCTTCAGCGCGTACGGTCTGTACGAGAGCCGCGAGCACGTGCCGTTCCTGAGCCGTGCCGCGAGCGGCAGCTACGTGAGGCCGGGACGCGAGGTCTTCAGCGAGTTCCTGCTGCACGGCTACCCGCAGCACAGCGGTACCGTCGTGCGCAGGTCGGCCTACGAGGCGCTCGGCGGCTACGACGCGACGTTGAAGTACTCCGTCGACGCCCAGCTGTTCCTGGGGATCTGCCACTTCGGCCAGGTGGCCTACGTCGACGAGCCCCTGTACGCCTACCGCCGCCACCCCTCGAGCATGTCGAAGGACCCCCGCGCCCTGCGCGCGGCAATCCTGGAGATGTTTCGACTGATCGACTGGTCGTTTGCGTTCCTGCCCGAGGCCGAGCGGCAGCGGCTGCGCGGGGTTCACGCCCGCGCCCGCGCGCGGGCGCTGACCACGTTCGCGTCGGATGCCCTCTTCAGCGGCAATCCGCGGCTGGCCCTGCGCTTCTTCAGGGTGGGGTTGCAGCTGAGTCCCATCGAGACGCTGTGGCAGAAGTCCACCGCCGCGATGGCGCTGCGCCTGCTGCTCGGCTCGCGGGGCTATCGCCTGATCGAGAGCATCCGGGGCGCGGGACGGCCGGCCCCGGCCGCGCAGGCCGCGGGGCAGTCGCGCCGATGAGCGTCAAGGCCGTCGCGAAGAACGCGATCAACTCGCTCGGTAACCTGTTGCTGAGCCCGCCCCACGGTGGACTGGGCCACTTCCACAACCACGGGCCCCGGGATCGCAGGCGGATCGCCCTGACATTCGACGACGGCCCGAGCAAGCCCTCGACCGAGGCGCTGCTCGACGTGCTCGGGGAGCAGGCCGCAAAGGCGACCTTCTTCTGCATCGGGCTCAACGTCAGCTGGCATCCCGACGTCCTGGCGCGCGCCTTCGGCGAAGGCCACGTGATCGCGAACCACTCGATGATGCACAGTCGCAAGGCCGGCCTGTTGCCCCTGGGAGGCGACCACATCGACGAGGCGAGCCGCGAGATCACTCGTGTCATCGGCTGCCAGCCGCGGCTGTACCGCCCGCCCTGGGGCTGGCTCACGCCCTGGGAGGCGCGCCGGGTGGTCGGCCGCGGCTACGCGGTGATCGGGTGGGACGTCTATCCCGACGACTGGAAGCTGCCCGAGGTGGCGCCCGAGATACTGGTCGAGGACGTGCGGCGGCAGGTCCGGCCCGGTTCGATCGTGCTCTTCCACGACGCCATGTCGAACGTGATCGACTGCCGCAAGACGAACACCAGCCGCGCCGTCGCGCGGCTGGTGCCGCTCCTGCGCGACGAAGGCTACGAGCTCGTCACGGTGCCGGAGCTGCTCGGCCTGCCGGCCTACGCTCCGACGGACGCCGCCGGCGCTGCGCCGGCCGGTGCGGCGTAGGGTCGCGATGGACTCCCCCGAGATCTCGGCGATCATCTGCACCCGGGACCGCGGCGCCAGCGCAGCCCTGGCCGCGCGCACGGTCCTCGCCAACAGCCACCCCTGTTTCGAGCTGATCGTTCTCGACCAGAGCACGAACGACCTCACGGAAGAGGCCCTGCGGGAGTTCGAGGGCGATCCCCGGCTGCGCTACGTGCGCTCGGCCACTCGCGGGCTGGGTCGCTCGCGGAACATCGCGCTGCGTCTGGCGCGGGCGCCGCTGGTGGCCTTCACGGACGACGATTGCCGGGTGCCCGCCAACTGGCTCGAGGTGATCGCGACCTCCTTCGCACGCCACCCCAGGGTGGCGGTGCTGTTCTCGGACGTGGATGCGGGCGAGCACGATCCCACCCGGGGCTTCATCCCGGCCTACAAGTGCGGCGGGACCCGGCTGGTCCGGACCTTCTGGGACAAGTGCCACGCCCGCGCGATCGGCGCGTCGATGGCCGTGCGTCGGGAGCCCATCCTCGGCATGGGTGGATTCGACGACCTGCTCGGCGCCGGGGGGCGCTTCCCTTCCTGCGAGGACGCGGACATCGCGGTGCGTGCGATCGCGCTCGGCCACTGGGTGCTCGTCACCGAGGACGTCAGCGTGCTGCACGACGGCTTTCGCACCTGGAAAGAGGGACGCGCGCTGGCCCGGCGGGACTGGGTGGGCACGGGCGCCGCCTACGTCAAGCCGCTCAAGGCCGGCCACTGGTCGGCCCTGAGCGTGGTGCTCTACGAGCTCCTGGTTCCCTGCATCTTCGATCCGCTGCGACCGCTCCTGCGTCTGCGACGGCCCCAGGGGCCCGGGCGGCTGATCGGCTTCGTGCGAGGGTTCCTCGGAGGCCTCGGCTGTCCCGTGCAGCGCGACGAGATCCGCTACCGGGTCGCGGCCGTCGACTAGGCCGCGCGGGCGCGGCCGGTCACGGCAGGGCGGCGAGATCCCTCGCCAGCGAGAGAGCCCGTTCCGGCGTGTCCGCCCAGTGCACGGTCTCCATGTCGCGGGTGTAGTGCTCGTAGACCCCGCGGTTCTTGCCGAAGCGGTCGGGCAGGAGCACCACGTGCTGCCGCCGGAGCGCGGCGAGCACGTGCGGGTGCATGCGGTCGGTCACGAGCACCCGCCCGAGGTCCAGGGTCGCATTGCCGAACGCCAGGGCCTCGAGCGACGCCCGGCGGTAGAGGCCAGCCATGGCGGGGCCGCTGGCCCAGTCGACGGCCGGACCGAGCGCCGAGGAGCGCAGTCTCGAGAGCGGACCGCTGGCGCGCAGCATCAGGTACATCCTTCGGATGCTGCGCACGTCGGCGGGCCAGTCGAAGGAGTACACGCTGTCCGGCAGGGCGAACCCGGTGCCCTCGACGTCGTTGCGCGCGAGCCAGATGACGTCGTGCTGCGGGGGCCGGCGCCGGGGCTGCGGCGGCAGGCGAAGCGACAGGTCGGGAACCGTGACGACCCGGACGGGAGGGGAGAAGGCCAGGCGCCCCTGGGCCTCGCTGACGGGGCTGCGCGCCATCATCGTGACGTTGCGGTGTGCGCCGAACGTCCGTCCCGCCTCTTGGCGATCCTGCTCGTCGACGAAGAGCATCGTCGCCGGCAGCGAGACCAGCGGGTTGTCCGGGAACGCCGCTGCGATCTGCCGCTTCACCTCGGCGTGGCGCGGCCAGAGCCTCGAAACCGTGACTCCGCCGAGGAACAGGATCGGTCCCCCGCCGATCGCGCGGCGCAGGGCCCTGACGTCGCAGTTGTTCCCGTGCGCGACGTAGGCGAGCCGGATGGCGCGGGATTCCAGATAGTCGGTGGCGGCGACCCACATCATGTGGTTGCCCGCGTTGCAGTCGTAGGGGAACTGGAGCAGGGCCGCGGGCCCGTTCCGCGGGACGAGGCTGTCGAGCTGGGCGTCGATCTCGGCCTGGAACGCAGCGAAGGCCCTGTCGGCGCGCGGTGTCGCGGGCGTCGCCATGTCCTGGCTCATTCGCCCGCGGAGGCCCCCGCAGCGAGCGGCAGGAGCTCCACCCTGCGGAAGTGGATCTCCCCGCCCTCGGACTGCAGGCCGATACGGCCCGGGAGCACGGTCGCGTTCGTGGCCGAGTTGACCTTCCTGCCGTTCACGGAGACCTCGATCGAGGGGCCGTCGAGGGTGATCTCGTAGAGGTTCCACTCGCCCTCGGGCCGCTCGGCGGCCTCGGCCTTGGCGAAGCCGACCATGTCGCCGAGCACGGGGTCGCCGGCGCGCCGCCGTTCCCGGGCCGCCTCGCCCGCCAGCGTCATGCCCCAGAAGCCGTACAGGTCGCCGGCGTCGCCGCTGCGCAGCTGCGCCTCGATCGCCCGCGGCACGCCTTTCGGCTCGCCGTTCACGCGCAGCAGCACGCCGCTGTTCGGTGTCTTGCCGAGCCGGGCGGCCGCGCCCTTCGCCCAGCGCCACTCGACGACGAGCCGGAAGCTCGTGTACTCCTCCTTCGTCTGCAGGTAGCCGAGCGGCTCCCCCTTGCACACGAGGATCCCGTCGCGGACGCTCCAGACCTCCGCCATCCCGACCTTCGGGTCGACCAGGAAGTGGCTCCAGCCGGCGAGGTCCTTCCCGTTGAACAGGCTCACGGGCGAGGTCGCAGGATCCGCGCTCGCCAGGGTCGACGTGAGGGTGAGCGCGGCGCCGAGCATGAACCGGGTCAGTTTCTGCACGAGGAGTCCCTCCAGGCCGCGATCATACGCCCCGCCGGGTAGCCGCGAGGCTCGCGCTTCCACCTGCCCGCGGAAAGGGGTTAGCATCCGGGCGGTTCCCGCCATGGACGCCTGCACCTGCCCCGCCTGTGGAACGGACTCGCTCGTCCCGGTGCTCGTCGAGGGCCAGGGCGGGGAGCGCGTGCTGCGGCGGTTCTGTCGGGAGTGCGAGCGGCGCGTGGCGGCCAGGACCCGCGCGGGGCAGTACGAGGCCGCGATCGCAGTGGCGCGCCTCGTCGTGTACGCGGGCCTGGGCCTCGGCCTGCTGGCCTTCGTCGCCGACTACCTCGGCCTCAGCGGGCAGGCGGGCTTTGGCTGGCGCCAGGTCACCGGGACCGAGCTCGGCTTCCTCGTCCTGGCCCTCGGGGTGCTGAACCGCCGGCCGCTCGTCGGCGTCATCGGCCTGTTCGTGCTCGTCGTGTCGCTCGGCGCGGACTACTTCAGCCTCGGCCGCGCCCCGGGCATCGGCTGGCGCGAGGAGATCGCGCTCGCCGTTGCCACCGTGCTCGTGCTCGGCGGCTTGCTGTGGCGCCGGGCGCTGTGGCGCTGGGTCTGGGCGGCCCGGTCGGGCGCACGCCGCGCGACCGCCCCCTCACCCGAGGCAGGCACTCCCGGCCGCTGAGCGCGACCGGGTCACGACGGCTTCCGCGCACGCCGGTGCTACAATCCGCCCCCACCCCCTGAAGATCCGAGCAGGCCGTTCGCCGCTTGAAGTGCCTGGAATGCTCTCGCAACTGACGGACCGAGGAGGCTGCCGATGAGGTTCGGGTCCCTGACGGGAGGCTTGGCGCTGCTGCTGCTTCCAGCAACCGGCGTGCGCGCCGCCATCGTCATCGAGCACAGCGGGGTGGGCTGCGTCGTGGCGGGGCAATTCCCGCGTTTCGAGGCGCGCTTCCAGCCGGCGAGCGACGTGAGCCGTGCACGCCTGCACTTTCGCCCGGCCGGTGGGCCCCATTGGTACTCGGTGCCGATGAGGGCCGAGGGCGGCGAGTTCGCCGGCGTCATCCCCAAGCCGAAGAAGAGCCTGAAGCAGCTCGAGTACTACATCGAGGCCACCGACACCGCCTTCGGCACCAGTCGCACGGCCGAGTACAAGCCCGAGGTCGCATCCGGTCCGGGCGCCTGCAAGGACAAGCTCGTGGCGCGCGCGCTCAGCGCGGCCTCGGTCCTGATCGAAGGACCGGCGGGAGCGCCGCTCGTGCCCGTGGGCTTCGATCCCGCGGGCGTCATCCCCCTCTCGGGCACGCCGGGCGCGAGCACGCAGGCCCCGTCGAGCAGCGGTACCGGCTCGACGACCGGTTCATCCGCGGGCACCGGCACCGCGACGACCGCGGGCAGCGCGGCCGGCGCAGGCGGAGTCGGAACGAAGGCCTTCCTGGGCGCAGCCCATCACCTCCAGCCTTTCGAACCCGACGAGTGGAGCGCTTCGCTGCGGCCTGCCTTTGCGCGCCGGTATCGTGGTCACGAACGGCTCCTGCTCGGCCCTGCCGGTCCAGGCCGTGCAGCTGACGCAAAACGCGATCGCCGGCACGTTCTGCGCGGCCGCGCTCAGCTCGTTCAGCTTCGCTCCGGCGGTGTCGACCGTGGCTTCCGGCCAGACGACCACGGTGCTCAACTACCAGAGCGCGCCCTTCTGCTGCCCGGGCGGTCCCTGTCCCGGCACTACGGTCTGCACGTACGACGAGACGTTCTCCGTCCTGACCGGCGCCGGAGCCGTGCCGACGGGCGCCGTGAGCCTGCAGGTGTCGTTCGACCCGACCTGCCCCATCTGCCCTCCGTGACCACGCTCGCCTCGCGATGACGTGCGCTTCGTGCGGGTCCGGCAACCCGGACGACGCTCTCGTCTGCTCGTCGTGTGGCACGGCGACGGGGGTCGGACCCGCGCTCGGCCCGGGGTTCCTGCTCGCTTCACGCTACGACATTCGCAAGGTCCTCGGGCGCGGTGGGATGGGAATGGTCTACCTTGCCCACGACCGCCTGCTCGACGAGACGGTGGCGATCAAGGTGCTGCGGCCCGACGCGGCCACCGCCGAGGTCGCGCAGCGTTTCCGCGCGGAGATCAAGATCGCGCGCACGGTGAGCCACAAGAACGTCTGTCGCATCCACGAGTACGGCGAAGACCGCGGCATCCGCTACATCTCGATGGCGTTCGTGGACGGGGTCGACCTCAAGCACGTCCTGCGCGAGCGGGGGGCCCTGCCGGCGGCCGAGGCGTTCGAGATCGTGATCCGGGTGGCGGACGCCCTGCAGGCGATCCACGAAGAGGGCATCGTGCACCGCGACCTCAAGGCCCCCAACATCATGCTCGACGGCCGCGGTGTCGTGCGCCTGATGGACTTCGGCATCGCGAAGCAGTCGGGCGGCGAGAGCGCCGGCATGACCTCGACCGGCCAGATCGTCGGCACGCCCGAGTACATGAGCCCGGAGCAGGTCCAGGCCCAGCCGCTCGACGGCCGCAGCGACGTCTACTCGCTGGGCATCGTGGTGTTCGAGCTGTTCACCGGACAGACGCCGTTCCGCGCGGACACGCCTCTCGGCACGGTCCTGAAGCACCTGCACGAGCCTCCGCCGCTCGAGGGCGCGCCCGCCGCAAGGCTGCCACCGGCCCTCGTGCCGGTGCTGCGCAAGGCGCTCGCCAAGTCGCGCGACGAGCGCTACGCGAGCGCCCGGGAGATGGCCCAGGCCCTCGAGAAAGCGCGCGCCCTGACGACTGGCGCCACGCACCGGCTGGAGAGAACACTCGAGGCCCAGGCCGTCGACGTCAGTCGTGAGACGTCCCTCCTGACCCTCGAACGGACTGTCCCCCAGGCGCCGAGCGGGACGACCGCGCGCGAGCTGCCCACGCTCGAGCCTGCCGCACCGACACGCGCTTTCCCCGTCAGCCGCGCCGCGGCACCCTGGCGCGTGCTCGCCGGCGGCCTCGCGGGTGTCGGGCTCGTGTCCGTCGCCCTGCTGCTGGTCCTCCGGCCGCGGTCCTCGACGCATGTGGCGATCGGTTCGACTCCGTCGCCGGCCGTGGCCCGGCCGACGACGCTCCCGCCCGTGTCCACGGCGACGGCCCCGTCGACGGGCACGCCCGTGCCGGTGCCGAGCGTGCGGCCGACTCCCGTGCCCGGCGCCGCTCGTCCCCAGCCGCCGCAGGGAACGCGCCCCGTGCCTCCTGCGCAGGCCGAGCTGCGAGCGCCGTCCGCCGTCGACGACCGGGCGGACCGCCTGCTGTCCGAAGGCGATGCCGCGCTCGAGGCCCAGGACTTCGACCTGGCGATAGCCCGCTACGACGAACTGCTCAAGCTGGATCCTCGCAACGCGCTCGCCCGGATGGGACGGCTGACGGCGGTCAATGCCAGGCTGGTTCGTGCGCCCGCCGCGGCGGCCGCTACGGGAAGGAGCTTCCTCTCCGGCCGCACCGTGGCCGAGAGTGCCGAGACGCGGCCCGACACGTCGCTGTCGTCGGCGTTCGAGGACACGCCGGGGATCGCGGTCAGCCGCGACACCCAGGCGGCGGCGCTGCCGGGGCGCATCGAGTTTCGCACCCAGCCGGAGTCCGTGAGGGCGGGCGAGCCCTTCCGGCTCGAGGTGCGCTTCGCGAACACCGGGGCGGCGCCGATCGAGATTCGCGAGATGCTCGTCACGCGCACGGTCGACGGGGGCAAGTCGACGGGTCCCGTCAGCCCGAGCGCCAGCACCGTGGCGCCCGGCCAGGTCGCCAGCATCCTGTCGCTGCCGGACGCCCTCAAGGAGGACGTCAAGAACTGGTCGTTCGAGGTGAGGATCCGCACCAGCCGGGGCGAGAGCTATCGCAACCGCCTCGCCTGGAGCGCCGGGGAGACCGCGAGCACCGGCCGCTGAACGCCCGCGCCTCCCACTTCGTCAGCCCGCAGGCCTTCAGCTGGCGACGGCGACCGGGGCCTCCTTCGCGAAGCGCAGCGTCTCGCCGCCGTCTGCCTCGACCAGGATCGTGTCGCCCTCGGCGAAGCGTCCGGCCAGCACCTCGACCGCGAGCGGGTTCTCGATCATGCGCTGGATCGTGCGCTTGACCGGGCGGGCGCCGAACACCGGGTCGTAGCCCCGCTCCGCCAGCAGCGCCTTCGCCTCGGGCGTCACCTCCAGGCGGAGCTTGCGCTCGGCCAGCCGCTTGCGCAGGTCGCGCAGCTGGATCTCGACGATCTTCTCGAGCTCCTCGCGGCCCAGGGACTTGAAGATCACCGTCTCGTCGACGCGGTTGAGGAACTCGGGCCGGAAGGTGTGCCGCAGCACGTCCATCAGCTTGCCCTTCAGGCGCTCGTCGTCGTCGCCCCGCCGCGAGGCCTCCTGGATCAGGTCCGAGCCGACGTTCGAGGTCATGATCACGACGGTGTTGCGGAAGCCCACGGTGCGTCCCTTGCCGTCGGTGAGGCGCCCGTCGTCGAGCACCTGCAGCAGGGCGTTGAACACGTCGGGGTGCGCCTTCTCGATCTCGTCGAAGAGGATGACGGCGTACGGCCGGCGCCGCACGGCCTCGGTCAGCTGGCCGCCCTCGTCGTAGCCGACGTAGCCCGGGGGCGCGCCGATCAGCCGCGCCACCGAGTGCTTCTCCATGTACTCCGACATGTCGAGCCGCACCAGGGCGTGCTCGTCGTTGAAGAGGAACTCGGCGAGCGCGCGGGCCAGCTCGGTCTTGCCGACGCCGGTCGGGCCCATGAACAGGAAGGAGCCGATCGGCCGGCGCGGGTCGCCCAGCCCGGCGCGCGCCCGGCGCACGGCGTTCGCCACGAGCAGCAGCGCCTCGTCCTGGCCCACGACGCGCTCGCGCAGGCGGTCCTCCACGCGCAGCAGCTTCTGCATCTCGCCCTCGAGCAGGCGCGAGACCGGGATCCCCGTCCACTTGGCCACGACCTCGGCCACGTCCTCGGCGTCGACCTCCTCCTTCAGCATCCGCTGCTGGGACTGGAGCTGGTTGAGCCGGTCGTTCTCCTGCGAGAGCTCCTTCTCGAGCCCCGGCAGCGTGCCGTAGCGCAGTTCGGCGGCCTTGCCCAGGTCGCCCTTGCGTGTCGCTTCGTCCACCTGGAAGCGCGCCTGCTCGATCCCCTCCTTCGTCTTGCGGATCTGCTGGATCGCGACCTTCTCCTGCTGCCAGTGGGCCTTCATGCCCGCGGACTGCTCGCGCAGCTCCGCGATCTCGCGCTCCACCTTCGCCAGTCGCTCCTTCGAGGCCTTGTCCGACTCCTTCTTGAGCGCCTGACGCTCGATCTCGAGCTGCACCACGCGCCGCTCCACGGTGTCGATCTCGGTCGGCAGCGAGTCGATCTCGATGCGCAGGCGCGAGGCCGCCTCGTCCACCAGGTCGATCGCCTTGTCCGGCAGGAAGCGGTCGGCGATGTAGCGGCTCGACAGGGTGGCCGCGGCCACGAGCGCCGAGTCCTGGATCCGCACGCCGTGGTGGACCTCGTAGCGCTCCTTGAGGCCGCGCAGGATGCCGATCGTCTCCTCGACGCTCGGCTCGCCCACGAAGACCGGCTGGAAGCGCCGCTCCAGCGCGGCGTCCTTCTCGATGTGCTTCTGGTATTCGTTGAGTGTCGTGGCGCCGACGCAGCGCAACTCGCCGCGGGCCAGCATGGGCTTGAGCATGTTCGAGGCGTCCATGGCGCCCTCGGCGGCTCCCGCGCCGACGACCGTGTGCAGCTCGTCGATGAAGAGGACGACCTCGCCCTGCGACTCGGTGACCTCCTTCAGCACGGCCTTGAGCCGCTCCTCGAACTCCCCGCGGTACTTGGCCCCCGCGATCAGCGCCCCGAGGTCGAGCGCGATCACCCGCTTGTTCTTCAGCGACTCGGGCACGTCGCCCTTGACGACCCGCTGTGCCAGGCCCTCCACGATCGCGGTCTTGCCGACGCCGGGCTCGCCGATCAGCACGGGGTTGTTCTTGGTGCGGCGCGAGAGGACCTGCACCACCCGGCGCACCTCCTCGTCGCGGCCGATCACCGGGTCGAGCTTGCCCTTGCGGGCCATCTCCGTGAGGTCGCGGCCGTACTTCTCCAGGGCCTGGTAGCGCTCCTCGGCGTGGGGGTCGCTGACCGACTGGTTGCCCCGGATCTCCTTGAGCACGCGCAGCACGCCGTCGCGGCCGACGCCAGCGCGCCGCAGGGCCTCGCCCGCCGGTGCCTTGGAGTCCACCAGCGCCAGCAGCAGGTGCTCGGTGGAGACGTACTGGTCCTTGAGCGTCCCGGCCTCGCGCAGCGCCTGCTTGAGGACGCCGTCGAGCTTCGCCGACACCTGCGTGTGCGCGCCCTGCACGCGGGGCAGGGAGGCGAGCGCTCGTTCCGTCTCCGCGAGGACAGCGGCGGTGGCCGTGCCGAGCTTGCCGAGGGCCGCGGGGACGACGCCGCCCTCCTGCTCGAGGAGGGACTTCAGGAGGTGCTCGGTCGTGAACTCGGGGTGGTCCGCCTTTTCCGCCGCGGTCTGCGCCGAGGCGATCGCTTCCTGAGCCTTCACGGTGAACTGGTCCAGCCGCATCGTTCCGCCTCCTCTACAACCAGAGGATAGGAAGTTAGCGCAATCTTGTCAACTAACATTAGTGCATGGTACTCAAATTTTGAGCCGGCTCCTGCGGCGGAGGTCTCCCGGCAGTCGGCGGATGCGCGTCGTCTGGGGGAAGTGAAACGGCTATGGGCCGCCCGTCAGCGGAAGAAGACGAGCGTGACGATGACGAACACCGGCACGAGCACGGCCCCGCTGTAGAGCATGTAGCCGCCGAAGCTCGGCATCCTCACGCCGCGCTCCTCGGCGATCGAGCGCACCATGAAGTTCGGCCCGTTGCCGATGTAGGTGTTCGCGCCCATGAAGACCGCCCCGAGGCTGATCGCCGCCAGGATCCGCTCGGGCACGCCCACCACCTCGGGTGCGAGCGACAGGCCCTGCGCGAGCGCGAGGAACGTGAGGTAGGTCGGGGCGTTGTCGAGGAAGGACGAGAGCGCGCCCGTGGCCCAGAAGAAGTGCCAGGGTTCGCGCACGCCGAGCTCGCCGCCGCGCGCGCGCAGCAGGTCGAGCGCGGGCAGCATCGTCACGAAGATCCCGGCGAACAGCGCCGCCACCTCGAGGATGGGCTGGTAGCTGAAGCGGTTCGCCTTGCGCAGCTCGGGGTCGCCGAGCTTGAGCGAGACGAGCGAGAGGGCCACGATCATCGCCTCGCGCCAGGGGGCGCGCAGGACCGCCACGGCGAGCAGCACGCCCGCCAGCAGGACCAGGTTCTCCTTGCCGGCCACGCGCAGCGGTCGCACCTCGTAGCGGTCCCGGCGCAGGTCCGTGACCGCCTCGCGCGCGTGCATCCGGGTGTCCCAGGCCAGGTAGATCGCGAGCACGAGCGCCACCGTGAACAGCCACGGCAGGACCAGCCGGAGGGTCCACAGGAACGGCACGCCCTGCAGGTAGCCGAGGAAGAGCGGCGGGTCGCCGAGCGGCGTCAGGCAGCCGCCGATGTTCGAGACCAGGAAGATGAAGAAGACGACCGTGTGTGCCACGTGCCGGCGCTCGCGGTTGGTCTGCAGCAGCGGCCGGATCAGGAGCATCGAGGCGCCGGTCGTGCCGACGAAGGACGCGAGCAGCGCCCCGGCGGCCAGGAAGAGGGCATTCGTCCGCGGGCTGGCCTGGAGATCGCCCTCCATGAAGATGCCTCCCGAGATCACGAACAGCCCGCCGAGGAGGACGATGAACGAGGCGTAGTCCTGCGCCACCTCGACGATCGCCCCCGGGTGGACGCGCAGGTAGAGGGCGAGCACCGGGAGCGCGAGCAGCGCCGCCACCGCGAGCTTCTTCAGGTTCGACTCCCAGAAGTGCGGCGCAGCCAGGGGCAGCAGGGCGATCGCGAGCAGCATGGCCGCGAACGGCAGCGCCCAGGCGAGCCCGGGGACGAAGGCGGGTTCGTGCATGAAGGGCGGAGTCTAGCAGAGCCGGGCGCGGCCGCAGCCCGCGTAGAATGCTCGTGGCAGGAGGTCGTCTCCCGATGGCGCATTTCGACGTGGTGGTGCTCGGCTGCGGCCCGGCCGGCGAGCGCGCGGCGATCCAGGCCGCCCGCGCCGGCAAGCGGGTCGCGGTCGTCGAGCGGGCCCACGTCGTGGGCGGCAACCGCGTCAACTGGGGCACGATCCCCTCGAAGACGCTGCGCGAGAGCGCCCTCTTCTTCCACCACCTCACGAAGCTGCGCCTGCACGGGATCCGCTACGAGGTCGGCCCGGAGCTGACCGTGCCCGACTTCATGCAGCGCGAGCGCGCGGTGGTGCAGCGCGAGCTCGACCTGATCAACGAGTCGCTCGGCCGCTACGCCGTCGAGGTCCTGAGCGGCCACGCGCGCTTCGCCGGGCCGCATGCGGTCGCGGTGACGCCGCCGGGCGGCGCCGAGATCCGCACGCTGACCGCGGAGTTCTTCGTGATCGCGACCGGCTCGCGGCCGAACCGGCCCGACGACGTGCCCTTCGACGGCGAGACCGTGTTCGACAGCGAGTCGATCCTGCAGCTGCCGCGCATGCCGAAGACGATGACCGTGCTCGGCGCGGGTGTGATCGGGATCGAGTACGCCAGCATCTTCGCGGCGCTCGGCATCGGCGTCACGCTGCTCGACACCCGCGACCGCCTGCTGCCGTACCTCGACCGCGAGATCGTGGGCGAGCTCGAGCGGGAGCTGCACGGGCTCGGGGTGGCGACCGGCCACGACGAGCGCTACGCGCGGATCCAGCGCTCGAACTCCCGGCCGCCGCGCGTGCGCTGCGAGACCGGGCAGGGCCGGGTGCTCGAGTCCGACGTGCTGCTCTACTGCGTGGGCCGCGACGGCAACACCTCCGACATCGGCCTCGGCACGCTGGGGATCAAGGCGGGCCGCTACGGCCTGCTCGAGGTCAACGAGAACTACCAGACCGTGCACCCGCACATCTACGCGGTGGGCGACGTGATCGGCTTCCCCGCCCTCGCCAGCACCTCGATGGAGCAGGGTCGGCAGGCGATGCGTCACGCCTTCTCGATCCCCGGGCCCAAGGGCCGCACCGAGGTGCTGCCGTTCGCGGTGTACTCGATCCCCGAGCTCGCCTACGTCGGCGCGACCGAGGAGTCCCTCGTCGCCAAGGGCGTCGACTACGTCAGCGGCCGCGCGAACTACGACAAGAACCCGCGCGGCCAGATCAGCGGCGCCACCGGCGGCCTGCTCAAGCTCGTCTTCGAGCGCCCCTCGCTGCGGCTGCTCGGCGCCCACATCGTGGGCGGCGCCGCGAGCGAGATCGTCCACGTGGCCGAGGCCTTCCTGCGCTACGGCGCCACCGCCAACGACATCGCGGAGCTGCTCTACAACTACCCGACCTTCTCGGACATGTACCGCCACGCCGCGCTCAAGGCGCTCGCGGAGGACGGCCGGCTGAGGGCGGAAGGCGGCCGTTAGGCGCCGCCCACGAGGAGCTTCATGGCCCAGACACCGTCCACGATGATGCTGCCGCTCGGGGCGAAGGCGCCCTCGTTCGCGCTCGAGGACCCCGCCGGTCGCGCGTACTCCCTGGCGGGTTTCGAGGGCTCCGCGGCCCTGCTCGTGGCCTTCATCTGCAGCCACTGCCCGTTCGTGAAGCACGTCCGCGCCGGCTTCGCTTCGCTTGCCGCGGAGTACCAGGAGCGTGGCCTCGCCGTGGTGGCGATCGCCTCCAACGACGCCACCGCGTATCCCCAGGACGGGCCCGAAGGGATGGCGGCGGAGGCGAAGGAGGTCGGCTACACCTTCCCCTACCTGTTCGACGAGACGCAGGAGGTGGCGAAGGCCTACGGAGCGGCGTGCACGCCGGACTTCTTCCTCTTCGACCGCGAGCGGCGGCTCTTCTACCGTGGGCAGATGGACGGCAGTCGTCCGGGCAACGGCGTTCCGGTGACGGGAGAGGACCTTCGAAAAGCCCTCGACGCGGTGCTCGAAGGGCGGCCCGCGCCGGAAGTCCAGCGGCCGAGCCTCGGCTGCAACATCAAGTGGAAGCCCGGGAACGAGCCGGTCTACTTCCCGCGTTGAGCCCCGGAGGAGCTGTGCGCGTCACAGCGAGGGCGTCCCGTCTCGACGACCTCAAGGCCCGCCTGTGCCCGCGCGCGGGCGTGCGGGCACAGATCGTCTCGGCGGCCGTGATGTGGGCGATCGGGGCGTCGATCCTATTCCGGCGCGGCGTCGTCTACGCGTCCGGGCGCGGCTGGCACTCGTGGGCGCTGACCGCCGTCCTCGCCACGGCCATCGCGATCCCGAAGTCGCGCTACCTGCTCGACCGGACGGCCGCGCGGGCCGTGGCCCGCATCCGGGCCCGGGGGCCGGGCTGCTGGCTCGGCTTCTTCTCGTGGCGCTCGTGGCTGCTCGTCGCGGCGATGATGGGCGGCGGCCTGACGCTGCGCCAGCTCCTGGTCGCCCCCGGCGCCGTCGCGGCCGGCATCCTGGGCGCGCTCTACCTCGGCATCGGCGGCGCCCTCGCGATCGCCGACCGCATCTTCTGGCTCGCCGCCCTCCGGCGGCACCTGCCCTACGACCTCGACGGGGTGGCGGTGCCGCCCGACACCCGTCCCTAGTCTCCGGGGCGCCGGTCGCCGGCCCCGCGCGGCTCAGCCGAGCTTGCGCAGCACGAAGCACTTCAGGTAGTACGTCTCGGGCACGCCGAGGACGATCGGGTGGTCGCGGGCCTGGCGGCGCTTCTCCACGACCGTCACGGTGACTCCGGCGTCGACCGCGGCGTCGGCCAGGATCTCCTCGAAGCCGTCCTCGTGCACGTGGTACGAGCACGAGCAGGTGACGAGGCAGCCGCCGGGGTTGAGGATCTTGAGCGCCCGGAGGTTGATCTCCTTGTAGCCGCGCACCGCCTTCTCGACCGCGTCGCGGCTCTTGGCGAAGGCCGGCGGGTCGAGGACGACCGTGTCGTAGCGCTCGCCGGCGTCGTCGAGCGCCCGCAGCAGGTCGAAGGCGTTGACGCTCTGCGTCGTCACGTTCGCGATCCCGTTGAGCGCCGCGTTCTCGTTCACGCGGGCGAGCGACTCCTCCGAGAGGTCGACGGCCGTCACCTCGTCGCACTGGCGCGCCATCTGCAGCGCGAAGCCGCCGTCGTAGGTGAAGCAGTCGAGCGCGCGCCCGCGCGCGTAGCGGCGCGCGGCGAGGTGGTTCTCGCGCTGGTCGAGGAAGAGGCCGGTCTTCTGCCCGCGGCGCAGGTCGGCGCGGACGCGCACGTCGCCCTCGTTCACCTCGACCGTCTCGGGCACCTCGCCGTGCAGCACGGACACGGACGACTCGAGCCCCTCGAGCGCGCGCACCCGCGGGTCGTTGCGCTCGAGGATGCCCTTCGGCTGCAGCAGCTCGACGAGCGCCTCGACGATCTGCGGCTTCGCGCGGTCGGTGGCCTGCGACAGCGTCTGCACGGCCAGCCAGTC
>JBGASI010000578.1:0-3103 GCA_044229815.1 Vicinamibacteria bacterium
AGGCGCGCGTCGCCCCGTACACCGTCTACCGGCTGCGCGACCCGGGCCCGGGCTACGTCGAGCCGCTCGCCTACGAGCCCGTGCGCAGCGCCCCACAGGACTGGCGCGACGCCTCGTACCGCTGGATCTCGCGCAAGCCCCCGAACCGCGCGCTGCTCGTCTTCACGAACGACCGGCGCTTCGGGCTGACCGCGACCGACCCCTGGGCCGCACCGCCTGAGAGCCCGCTGCCCGGCGGTACGCGGGTCGAGTCCGTGCTCGCCGACGAGGAGATCCGGATCCGCACGGACCGCCCGGGCCACCCGTTGCTGGTCAAGGTCGCGTACCACCCGCGCTGGCGGGCCTCCGGCGCGGCGGGGCCGTACCTCGTCTCTCCGGGGCTGATGCTGGTCGTCCCCACGCAGACGGACGTGAGGCTGTGGTACGCCGGGCGGGCGTGGCCCGACTGGCTCGGGATCGCCCTCGTCCTGGCGGCGACGGTCGTGGCGCTGGCCCTCGCGGTCCGCCGTCGTCGCCCGTCCAGGCCGGATCCGGGCGAGCGACCCCGGCGGGCAGGCGCCCTGCGCGCCCTGCCCGTGCTCCTGGTGGTGGCGCTCGCCGGCCTGCGCCTGCTCCCCGGCAAGCCCCGCCCCGACCCGGGGCCGCTCTACGAGCGCGCCTCACGGGCCTTCGCCGGCGAGAGCTGGGAGGATGCCGCCGAGCTCTCGCGCAACGCCGGCCCGCTGCTGCGGGCAGCCGACCCGCGCCGCGCGGAGCTGCTGTGCCTCGAGGGAGAGGCGCTCCTGCGCGCCGGCCACCCGCGTGAGGCGGCCCTCGCCTTCGACACGCTGCTCGACGAGGGGGGCGGAGCGCACCGCCCGCAGGCGCTGTACTCCGGCGCCCGTGCCCGCGAGGCGGCGGGCCAGCCGAAGGGCGCCGAGGAACTGCGCGGCGAGCTGCGGACGTCGCACGCGGGGACGCCCTGGGCCGCCCGGCTCGCCCACGACGAGGCCCGATCTTCTCCGTGACCGGCGTCACGGCCAGCCGCGCGCCGGGTGCTAAACTGCCCCGGCGCCGGGTTTGCCCGGTGGTGAGGATCCGCGCGCCCGTCCGCGCGGCGACCGGGGAGCAGGGATGACTCGTGCGGCGGCCGTCCTGTTGGCGACGGGCCTGGCGGCGGCTGCCTCGACGGCCGGCGCCGAAGGCGTGACCATCGACCACCAGGTCGTCGGCTGTCTCGTGGCCGGCCGGCATCCCCGCCTCAACGCCTGCTTCGCGCCCACCTCCAGGCTGGCCCGCGCCCGCGTCTACTTCCGCGTCGCCGACGGCCCGGCCGACTGGTACTACGTCGAGATGAAGTCGGACGCGCCGTGCTTCGCCGGCGTGCTGCCGCGCCCGAAGAAGGAACTGGTCGGCCGCAGCGTCCGGTACTACCTCGACGCGTTCGACCGGACGTTCGTCGAGAGCCGGACGGCCGAGGCCGAGGCCCGCATCGTCGGCGCCGCAAGCGAGTGCGACCCGAAGCAGAAGGTCGCGCCCGTCCTGGATGGCGCTCGCGTCGCGGTGTTCCCCGGCATGCCCCCGGGCTTCGCCGGGGGTGGCGCCGGCCTCGGGACGGGGACCCTGGCCGCCGTCCTCGGCGGCGCCGCGGTGGCGGGCGGCGGCGTCGCCCTGGCCGCCCGGGGGGCGGGCGACTCCGGGCCGTCGAGCCAGCCACCGTCCGTCGTCTCTCCGCCCGAGACCCTGCCGACGACGAGCACGACGACCACCACGCTGCCGGCCTCGGGTTTCAGCCCGGTGTTCGAGGTGCTGAAGGGCACGGTGCTGCAGACCGGCGACACGGTGAGCGGGACCGAGCCGCTCTCGCTGCGCTTCGACATGTGCGAGACGCGCGGACCCTACCGCATCCGCTACGGCGTCGAGGTGGACGGCGTCCAGCTCTCCGACCGCTGCGCCTCGACGCTGACCTTCTCGGCCTCGGGCGCCTCGCCCGGGCTCGCGGCCGCCACGCCCCGGCGCTCCGCCACCTCGCGCACGTTCGACGTGCGGATGACGATCCGTTCGGAGGCCGCGAACAACGACCCGAAGGCCAACCGCCGGCTGAGCGTAGTCATCGGCAGCGCGGGGGCGGGTTGCGGCACCGACAAGACCGGCCCCGCGGTGAGCCTGTCCAAGCCGAGCGACGGCAGCGTCTACCCGAGCCCGAGCGCCTATCCGGTCCACCTCGAGGCGGCCGCCGACGACTCGACGGCGGGCGACAACGGGATCGCCTTCGTCGAGTACAAGGTGAGCGACGGCGTCGCGCCCCCGTTCGGCCTCGGGCCGGTGACTGGCGGCGGCAGCTACCCGCTCGACTGGACCGAAGCGCGGGTGAACGCCTATCTCGGGTCGGCCTGCAGCCGGTTCCTCGACGTGCAGGCCTACGCGGAGGACGGCTGCGGCAACGGGAGCTTCTCCGCCAAGGCACAGATCATCGTCAACAACACCGGAAACCCCAGCGCCTGCCCGGTGCCCGACCCTGGCCTGGGCGGGTTGCCGGCGCCGGCCAGCGGTGCGTGGCTGAGCGAGCTGCGCGTGCCGCGCGGGGCCGCGCAGGTCGTCTTCAACGGCGAGGCGGCCTTCCCCCGCGAGGGTCGCAGCGCCCTGGCTGCCCGGGTCGAGCGGGGACGCAACCGGGTCGAGGGTACCCTCGTCGAGGGCGCCGGTCCCGGCGAGTGGCGCTTCGAGCTAGGGGCGCTGCCGGGGCTGCGCGCCGACAGCGTGCAAGTGGTCGCCGGCGAGGTGATCCAGGTCGGCGGGGGCAGCGTCGTGTTCCGCCTGCGTGGCAGGCCCGGCGAACGGGTCGTGTTCTCCTTCGTCGCGGAGCGCTAGGAGCGAGCGAATGCGAAACCACACACCGGGGCTCGTGGCTGGCCTGCTGCTCGCCTCCGTCGTGGCGGTCCAGGCCCAGGGGCTGGCGATCGAACACAAGACCGTGAAGTGCATCGTCGCCGGCAAGTACCCGCGCCTCAACGCGTGCTTCGCCCCTTCCTCCGGCCTCGCCCGCGCGCGCGTCTACTTCCGTGTCGCCGACGCGCCGCCCGACTGGTACTACGTCGAGATGAAGTCGGACGCGCCGTGCTTC
>JBGASI010000048.1:0-15776 GCA_044229815.1 Vicinamibacteria bacterium
AGCTCCCGCGCCTTGGCCGCGATCGCCGGGCCGGCCTGCGCCTGCGGGTCGTGCAGGCTGCTCAGCCAGCCGGCCACGTCGGCCCACGAGCCGAAGCGCAGCGCCTTCGCCCCGGGGCCGGGAACCAGCGTGACCGCGAGGCGCGGGGCGAGGCGGCCGAGGCCGGGCCGGGCCGGCTCCGGCCTGATGTAGGGCAGGTCGCGCAGCTCCCACACGTAGCCGGGGGCGCCTGGCGCCTGCGGGAGAGGGGCGTGGTTGAACAGGATCGCGTCGGCCTTCCAGCCCGCGGGCACGGAGAGCCGCAGGCGCGACAGCAGCGCCGGCAGCTCTCCCTGGAACGACCAGTCGATCTGCGGGAAGACCTCGCGGTCCTCGCGCACGACCTCGTACCCGAACACCGCACCGACATCGGCATCGGCGCCCGCCTGGATCGTCTTGCGCCGCACCTCGTTGTAGACGTCGTTGGCCGCGATGGCGACGTCGAGGACGTCGTCTCCGTCGTAGGCCTTGACGGTGCCGTCCGGGCGCAGCAGCCAGGCGTGAAGGGCGGAGAACCGGGCGCTGTCGACGACGTAAGGCTCGTCGGCGACCGCGTGGCGCCGGCCCGCGCGCGACAGGACCCGGACCGCGAAACGGGAGCTGCGCAGGGTGCGGCCGTCCGGCTGCACCTCGACCTGCGCCTCGTCCAGGAGTACGACGGCCGGCACCGCCTTGTCGTAGGCTGGCAACGGCTGTCCCGCGGCCTGGCTCAGCCAGGACGGCGCGTCGGCGGCCGAGGCGCTACCGCCCAGGCAGAGGGCGACGCCGAGCGCGAACGGCACGAGCCGTGCCATGCGCCTCGCCGCTACCGGCCCGCGGCGCCGCCGGCGGGAGTCGCCTTCAGCGTGAGCGTGTGGTTGTCCATCGCGTGGTAGGCCTCGAACAGCGTCTTGAGGGCGCCGTAGTCCCGGGTCTGGAACAGGATGGTACTCGCTCCCCCGAAGAAGAAGCCGCGGCGGAGCTGGAGGCTGCGCGACTCGGGGCGATAGAACAGCTTGACGTTGCACGCCGACACCTTCCCCGCGCTCGCCGGCGCGGGCGCCTCTGCGTTCTCCAGCTCGTAGCCCTCGGGGAGCTGGATGGTCACGTTGTCGTCCTCGGACCACGGGAACTGGAAGTAGACGGCGTTGCGGCGCTCGGCGACGTCGAACGGGACCGGGTTGTTGACCTCGAAGAAGGAGGGCTGGAAGAACAGCCGCTTGCCGGTCTTCTGCGCGAACCCCGGCAGGCGAACGTGGTACGAGAAGACGAAGGGCTTCGAGAACTCCTTGGGTTCGGCCACGACCACGTTCGTGAGCTCGGCCGCGCCGAGGCGCTTCTTGTAGGGATCCTTGACCCACTCCTCACGCTGGGCGGGTGACTTGTCGTCGAGGACGTTCTTCGCCGACGCCGCGAGCTGGCCGGTGTACTCCACCTTCACCTCGCCCTCCAGCGTCCCGTCCTCGCCGAGCCGCAGCTCGGCGGTGCGCAGGCGCTGGCTCTTCTCGGGCCCGGAGATCGGGACCGCCACGAAGACCGGGTTCTCCGGGTCGGTGACGAGCGCCTGGATGCCCTCTTCCCACCAGCCGAGCATGCCGAGCGGCAGGTACGGGCTCGACGGGTCGTAGAAGCGCCAGCCCTCGCCGCGCTTGATGGCCACGTCCCAGGCACCGAGGAAATAGTCGTCCGGGAAGGCCGGATCGAAGAAGAAGTCGCTGCGGTCCGACACGCGCGCGAGCCGGGCGTCGAACCCGGAGGCGTTGGCCAGCGCGGCGAAGAGCA
The DNA here is from genome assembly GCA_044229815.1 of Vicinamibacteria bacterium. GTDB lineage: Bacteria > Acidobacteriota > Vicinamibacteria > Fen-336 > Fen-336 > DATBSL01. The sequence goes on from JBGASI010000048.1 coordinate 1,801, forward strand.
GCAGGATGTCGGGCCCGGTGCCGACGCGGCGCTTGAGCGTGTCGGCGGGCGAGTTGTTCTTATTGAGCATCTCGCGCTGGTCGTCGGTGAAACCGGCCGAGTCGTGGTAGGCGTTAGTGATCCCGGAGCGACAGAACTCGTAGAGCCTGGCGATCTTCTCGTCCTCCGCCGTGACGCCCGCGGTGAGGGAAGCCGCCATGCGGCGCAGCTCGTCGTTCGGGCTGAGTAGCGGCTTCAGCTCGGCGTAGAGCTGACGGCCCAGGTCGCGCCAGTACTTGCCCGGCTCGAGGTTGTACTCGTTGGAGTAGAACAGCAGCATCCAGCCGCGCACCTGGTCTTCGGGCGGCATGAAGGCCTCTTCTTTGAACGCCGGGATGTTCTCCACGGTCGTAGTCTGGAGGCCCTTCTCCTTCCTGAAAGGAGACACGGTGATGTTGAAGGCCCGGGTGCGCAGGCCCTCGCCCTCCAGCGGGCTCACGCGACAGCGAGCGAGGCGGACCGGCACGGACTGCTGGAAGTGGATGCGCTTGTAGTGAGCGATCGGCCGGTGCTCGACCCACCGGTACTCGACGATGTCCCCGGGCTCCACCTTGGGCAGGGCGAAGGACTTGCACTTCAGGGTGGTGCGCTCGCCTTTGACCTTCGTCTTGTCGAAGACGGCGTCGCTCGAGAGCTCGAGCGTCCTGCCGTCCGGCTTGATCGTGCGGCCGACGATGTCACCGATGCGGGTGCCCGAGTAGTAGTCGAGATCCACGGTGCTGAACTGATCGCGGCCGCGCTCCGTGAAGACCTTGATGACGGCGTGGTAGGACCAGTGCGAGCGGTCATCCACGGCCGAGTCCTCGATCCGCACCTCCCAGAGCAGGTACTCCGCGTCGGCGTCCTTTTCGACCTGCGGGCTCTTCACCTGCAGGTAGGCGGGATCGACGGGATCCCAACCTCCGACGGCGGTGGTGGCGGCGAGGAGGCACGTCGAGAACGCGAGAGCCGAGATCCTGGGGCAGTGCATGGAGGACCGCCCTCCTTTCGTGGCCGGAATGATAAATAGACAGCACCTCGGACACGATGGGTCATTTGATGCGTGTCACTCGGATCGGGTGAGGGGCAGGGGACCGCGCGTCACCCCCCTCCGCGCGACCGGCTTCGCCTGCTTTTCGCTGCGGCCGGGTCTTTTCCGATTCTTCCCTGGACGGGCTGGGGCAAGACTGCCGAAGTTGGGGCGAGGCTCCCCAGTTCTGCGGGGCATCACTCTTGGGGAGTGTGATCGCAAGCACTTCACCTCCAGTCGTTTCCGTGGAAGGCCCTCCTTGCGGCACGCTCGGTGCAGATAGGAGGGGCAGTCGGAAGAGGGTGCAGCGACGATGGAATCGAGACGACCAAAGCACATCGGCGCGGGCGCGAGGGTGGAGGAGAGAGATGAGTAAGTACACGACTTACAAATGCGACGAGTGCGGTGTCCTCAAGCAGGAGACGAACCACTGGTGGGTCGTGGCGACCTCGCCCGACGCCCACGGGGGCCTCTCCATCTCTCCCATGCCGCCGGATCTGCCGGCGGGCGAGATCACGGTATGCGGCCGCGCATGCGCGCAGAAGGCAGTCGAGCGGTGGATGGCGGAAGTGACCCGGGAGTCGGCGCACCCCGAGCGCACGGGACCGGGCCCGCTCCGCGGATCGAGCGAGTTCCCGGTGCAGGTGAGGCCGAGGCTCCGGCCGGCGCCGAGCCCGGTCCAGCCCCTCGTGCGAGCCGCCGTGCATCCGCGCGAAGAGCGCCGGGTGTCGTGATGGACCGCAAGCGCCGTCGACACGAGAGCCCCTCGTCCACGAGCCTGATCGAGATCATGGAAAGGTACGACCGGGCGGAAGCCGGGCCCTGGCCCGTGGAGGACGCCCCGGAGCCGATCCTCGAGTCCTCCGAGCCGATCCTCACCTGCGTCGAGACCCCACCGCCCTCCGGCTCCGTCGGGGCCAGCCTGAAGGCGACGCGGCTGCGCAAGGGCATCTCCCTCGACGAGGTCTACGCGGCCACCAAGATCCACCCGCGCGTCCTGGTGCGGCTGGAAGCCGACAAGTACGACAGCCTGCCGGCCCTGCAGGTGGCGCGCTTCGTCCGCAACTACGCTGGCTTCCTGGGGATCGACCCGCCGCAGCTGGCGGCGGAGCATCCCGAGCTCGGAAAGAAGTCGAGCGAGCCTCCGATCACCAGTTCTCCCGAGCAACTGCCCTTCGTCTGGCCCCGTGTCCCGGTCAGCCGCAAGCTGTGGACGCCGGCGAGCCTGGGCATCGCGGCCTGCGTGCTCGTGGCGCCGCTCATCGGCTTCAGTGGACCGGGGACCCACAAGGCCGTCGCGAGCGAGCCCCGCCCCGCAGCGGGCCCGAGCGTCACGGTCCCGACCGCGACGCCGAGCCCGGCCTTCCTGCCGGATCGGGTGTTGGTTGGCGACGCCGCCCCGGCGAGCGCCGCGAACCTGCCGGCTCCGAGCGCGGACCCGGTCACGCCCGCGCCGGCGACCCGGGCCGTGGGGACCGTGCCGTTCAACGTCACGTGTAACGGGAAGACCGTCTACAAGGGCTTCCTGAGCAGGGACACGGCGGAAGGGGCGCTCGACCTCGGGACGACCGACGCCGCTACGGCCGACACCGCAAGCGTCGTCGCCCGGCCCAAGCGCGAGGCCCTCGGCCTGCTCGGCAATGCCCCGGTCAAGCGCGTGACGATCAGCATCACCGGTCCCTGCCGGAGGAGCTAGTCCCCCGGCCACGGGCGCCCGACGCCCTGCCCCGCTGCGGCCGTCACCCCGGTGGCGGCCGCAGCGGTTTTCGGGTAGAAGCAGCGCATGCAGAGCCGACTCTTCCTGTGGTCGATCACCTCCGCGCTGGCGGGGTTCCTGTTCGGCTTCGACACGGTCGTGATCTCGGGCGCGGAGCAGAGGATCCAGTCGCTCTGGGGCCTCAGCCCCGAGCTGCACGGCGTGGCCATGGGGGCCGCGCTTTACGGCACGGTGCTCGGCTCGCTGCTGGGCGGCTGGCCCACCGACCGCCTGGGCCGCCGGGCCACGCTGCTGTGGATCGGCGTGCTCTACGTGGTCTCGGCCCTCGGCTGCGCTTTCGCCACGGGCGTCGGCTCCTTCATCGCGGCGCGGGCCATCGGCGGGCTGGGGATCGGCATCTCCACGGTCGCGGCGCCGCTGTACATCTCGGAGATCGCCCCGCCGGCCTGGCGCGGGCGGCTCGCCGGCATGTTCCAGTTCAACATCGTGTTCGGCATCGTCGTGGCCTTCGCCTCGAACGCGCTGCTGGCCGGCATCGGCGAGAACGCCTGGCGCTACATGCTCGGCGTCGCGGCGCTGCCCTCGGTCGTCTACACGCTGCTGTGCTTCGGCATCCCCGAGAGCCCGCGCTGGCTGCTTGGCCGCAAGCGGGATCGCGCCGCGGGGCTGGCGGTGCTCCAGCTGATCGAGCCCGGCGCGCCGCGGGAGCGCATCGAGGCGGAGGCGGACGCCATCATGGCCGCCTCGTCCGAGCAGAAGGGCTCGGCGCGCTTCTGGAGCGCGCGCCTGCGCGTCCCGATCCTGCTGGCCTTCCTGATCGCGTTCTTCAACCAGCTCTCCGGCATCAACGCGATCCTCTACTTCGCGCCGCGCATCTTCGAGATGACCGGCCTCGGCGCGAAGGCGGCGCTGCTGCAGTCGGTCGGGATCGGGGTGACGAACCTCCTCTTCACCTTCGTCGGGCTGTGGCTGATCGACCGGCTGGGTCGGCGCACCCTCCTCTACATCGGCTCCTTCGGCTACATCGCCTCGCTGGGGATGGTGTCGTGGGCGTTCTTCACCGGCCACTACAGCATCGTGCCGGCGTGCATCTTCGCCTTCATCGCGGCGCACGCGGTCGGCCAGGGCGCCGTGATCTGGGTGTTCATCTCCGAGATCTTCCCGAACCGCCACCGGGCCGAGGGCCAGGCGCTCGGCAGCTTCACCCACTGGATCTTCGCCGCGCTGCTGACCACCTTCTTCCCGAAGATGGTCACGGCGTTCGCCCCCGGGTGGGTGTTCCTCTTCTTCTGCGGCATGATGGTGCTGCAGCTGCTGTGGGTGCGGACCATGGTGCCCGAGACGAAGGGCGTGCCGCTCGAGCAGATGCAGCGGCAGCTCGGCATCGAGCCGGATCCGGCGTGAGCGCCTGAGCCCCGATCCCGCGGCGGCCGGCGGCCCCGGACGAGGTGGCCGGCTGCGGAGCGCAGCGATGTCCCTGCCCACCCTGCTACTGGCCTCCGCTCTCGCGGCGGCGGAAGCCCCGCCCGCGCCGGTCTACGACGGCGGCAAGGCGCAGCTCGCTGTGGCCGTGCCGCGCAGCGAGGAGCCCGCGGTCACGGTCGACGGTGTCCTCGACGAGCCGGTCTGGCAGACGGCCGCCCGGCTGACCGGCTTCTCGCTCTACTCGCCGACCGACGGACGGCCCGCCGAGGAGCGCACCGAGGTGCGGGTCTTCTACTCCCCGGCGGCCATCTTCTTCGGCGTGCGCGCCGAGGCGACGCCGGGGACCGTGCGCGCCAGCATGGCCAACCGCGACCAGCTCGCCTCGGAAGACACGATCACGCTCTTCCTGAGCACCTACAACGACTCGCGCCAGGCGCTCGTGTTCACCGTCAACCCGTTCGGCGTCCAGTCGGACGGCACCCTCGTCGAGGGAACCCAGCTGGGAAGCGGGCAGTTCACGGCCCTCGCCTCGGAGCGCGAGCCGCCCGACCTGAGCCCCGACTTCGTGTTCCAGTCCCGGGGCCGGCTCACCGACGCCGGCTTCGAGGTCGAGCTGAGGATTCCCTTCGCGAGCCTGCGCTACCAGAAGGCCGCGGTGCAGAGCTGGGGCCTGCACGTGGTGCGCAAGGTCCAGAGCACCGGCTACGAGGAGAGCTGGGCGCCGGCGCGCCGAGCGGCCGCCTCGTTCCTCGCCCAGGGCGGCACCCTCCAGGGACTCGAGCGGCTGCGGCCCGGTCTCGTGCTCGACCTCAACCCGTTCGTGACCGCGCGGGTGGACGGGGCCCCCGGCGGGAGCGGCTGGGACTACGACGGGCGGACCCCCGAGGTGGGCGGCAACGTGCGCTGGGGCATGACCCCCAACCTCACGCTCAACGGCACGGTCAACCCCGACTTCTCCCAGGTCGAGGCCGACGCGGGCCAGTTCCAGTACGACCCGCGCGAGGCCGTCTTCTTTCCCGAGAAACGTCCCTTCTTCCTGGACGGCCTCGAGCAGTTCTCGACCCCGAACCAGCTCGTCTACACACGGCGCGTGGTGGCGCCGCTGTTCGCGGCCAAGGTCACCGGCAAGGCCGCGGGCACCAACCTGGGTCTGCTGTCGGCGCTCGACGACAGCCTCGGCTCGGCGAGCGGGAGCGAGCGCCCCTTCTTCAACATCCTGCGCCTGCAGCGGGACCTGCCGGGCCAGTCGAAGCTCGGGCTCGTCTACACCGACAAGCTCGACGGCCGGGACTTCAACCGGGTCGGCGGGCTCGACACGCGGCTCACCTTCCGGGACATCTACTCGGTGCGGCTGCAGGGCGCGCTCAGCCGCACGCGCCGCGCGGGCGAGACGACCACGGCGCCGCTGTTCGAGGCGATCGCCAGGCGCAACGGGCGGCGGCTCGGCAGCCAGGCACGGATCACGGGCATCCACCCGGACTTCGAGGCCCAGGCCGGTTTCATCAGCCGCCCCGGCATCGTGCGCGCGAGCTTCGACCAGCGCGTGAGCTTCTTCGGCGCGAAGGGCGCCCGGATCGAGAGCTTCAGCACGGACTTCGTCCTGGCCGGCCGCTGGCCGTACCGGTCCTTCTTCGGCGCCGGCGGCATCCAGGACAAGCAGCTGCACATCAACAACAACGTCACGCTGCGCGGCGGCTGGAAGGCAGGGGCCTCGCTGCTCGTCGAGTCGTTCGGCTACGACGCCGGGCTCTACGCGGACTACGCGCTCGAAGGCGACGCCCCTGGCGAGCGGAGGCCGTTCACGGGGACGCCCAGCCTCCCCAATCTCGACTACGTCCTGAGCCTCGACACCCCGGAGTTCCGGCACTTCTCCGGGACCTTGTCGCTGCTGTGGGGCAGGGACGAGAACTTCTTCGAGTGGGCCTCGGCGGACATCGTCTACCTCTCGGCCGTCACCAACTGGCGGCCCACCGGGAAGCTGCGGATCGACGCCGAGTACCGCCTGCAGCAGTTCAAGCGCAGGACCGACGGCTCGCTCGTGGCACGCCGGCAGCTGCCGCGCCTGCGCGTCGAGTACCAGGCCGCGCGCTTCGTGTTCGTGCGCGCCGTCGCCGAGTACGACGCGCAGTTCCAGGACGCGCTGCGCGACGACTCGCGCAGCGGGCGGCCGATCCTCATCCGCGACCCCGACTCGGGCCTCTACGAGCCGGCTCTGCACGAAGGCAGCAACCGCCTGCGTCTCGACCTGCTCTTCTCGTGGCAGCCGACACCCGGCACGGTGTTCTTCGCCGGCTACGGCAGCACCCTCGACGAGCCCGAGGCGCTGCGCCTGAGCCGCCTGTCACGGCGCAGCGACGGCTTCTTCGTGAAGCTCAGCTACCTGTTCCGGCTGTAGCTCAGCGGAGGGGAACTCCCGCGATCGGCGCGCGAGGATGGCCGAACGCCTGAATCACGACCGCGGGAGCCTCTCGTCGAAGGGGTGGTGCGCCCTGCACGATTCGAACGTGCGACCTACAGATTCGTAGTCTGTTGCTCTATCCAGCTGAGCTAAGGGCGCCCCGTGGAGCTTCGAAATATAACCTGTCTCGCGGCCCGCGATCAAGCGGCCGGGCCGACGCGCCCGACGCCTAGAAGATCGCCGCCCAGCCCACCTTGCACAGGATGATGATGGCCCAGGGAACGGCGACGCCCCACAGGGCAGCGCTCGTCGGCTTGCGGCTGGCCGCGCCGAAGCCCGTGGCGAGCAGGAACAGCATCCAGAAGGAGAACAGGTCGATGCTCGAGAGCAGGGCCCAGAGCGGCTTCGCCGCGCTCGCCTTGTCGAGAAGCAGGCTGAGGTTCGCCTGCACCACGTCCTGGGGGTTCAGGTTCCAGTCGCCCTTGAGCCCGAAGACGAGGAGGAGCAGCGGTGTGCTGACCAGGGCCACGGCGAAGAACACCCAGGCCACGATCGCAAACGACTGCTTGAAGCCGACCTCCGAGGCGTAGAAGAAGCGGTAGATCAGCATCAGCACCGCGGCGATCACCAGCACCATGATCGGGACGAAGACCGTGCCGATCCAGCCGAAGATCTTCATCTGGGAGCCGGCGTTGTCGAGGATGACCTCGCGCTGCTCGGCCGGGATCTTGTCCCACTGCCCGGATTCCTCGAGCTGCGTCTTCATGAACTCGCGGGGCTCCATCTTGCTCATCCAGTAACCGCTGAAGGCCGCGGTGAGCACGAGGTGCCCGAGCAGCGGCAGCAGGAACGCCGGCCGCCGCGCGATGCGGGTGAAGGCCTCTCGGGGCGAGAAGTAGACGTCGACCAGGTTCTGGAGAAAGCCGCCGCCGGCGGCCGGCTCGGGCTCGACAGGGGCGGCGGGAGGCGTGGGGACGAGCGGCTCGCTCATGGTTGACCTCCGGATGCCGGATCCTACACCGAAGAGGGCCGGCTATTCGTAGCGCAGCGCCTCGATCGGGTCGAGCCGGGCGGCCTTGGCCGCGGGCCAAAGGCCGAAGGTCAGCCCGACCGCCATCGAGGTGGAGAACGCGATGAGGACCCAGGTCGGCTGGATCACCGCCGGGAAGGGCGAGAAGGTGTTGATCAGGAAGGCCGCGACCGCGCCGATCAGGATGCCGATGATGCCGCCCGCGCCGGTGAGCGTCATGGCCTCGGTCAGGAACTGCCAGAGGATGTCGCGCCGGGTGGCGCCGAGCGCCTTGCGCACGCCGATCTCGCGGGTCCTCTCGGTCACCGACACCAGCATGATGTTCATGACACCGACGCCGCCCACCAGCAGGCCGATCGAGGAGATCGCGATCATCACCATGTAGATGCCGCCGGTGATCTGGCGGTACAGGTCGGTGAGGGTGTCCTGGCCGAAGATGCCGAAGTTGTCCTTCTGCAGGTACTTCAGCTTGCGGTAGCGCCGCATCGCCTCGCGCGTCTGGTCGATCGCGTCGGAGATGGCGCCCGGGGAGACGGGCTTGACGTCGCCCATCATGAAGTTCATCCGGCGGTCCTGCTTCTGGATCGAGTTCACCGGCACGAGCACGACGTTGTCCATGCTGCGGAAGAGGAACTTGCCCTTGCGCTGCAGCACGCCGATCACCGTGCAGCGCCGGCCGTCCAGGCTGATCTCCTTGTCGATCGGGTCGACGAAGGGGAACAGGGCGTCCTGGATGTCGGAGCCGATCACGGCCACGGCGGCGGCGCGGTCCACGTCGGCGGCGGAGATGAAGCGCCCCTTCTCGACGTAGCTGTCGTGGACCTCTTCGTAGGCCTGCGTGGTGCCGAGCACCTGCGCCTCGCGGGCCCGCTCGGTGCCGTACTTGACGTTCTCGATCGGGACGAACTGCAGCGGCGCGATCGCCTTCACCGCCGGCTTGGCGGCGATGGCGTCGACCTCCTCCATCGTCAGCCCCTTGCGGCGGCGCCACTCGTCGTCGTCGACGTTCTCGCCGGGGGCCTGCGGTCGGATGAAGATGGTCGAGGAGCCGAGGGTGGCGATCTGCTTCGCCATCGAGGAATTGAGTCCGGCCACGATCGCGCTCATGCCGGTGACGGTCATGATGCCCATCACGACCCCGAGGATCGTGAGGAAGGCGCGCATCTTGTAGGCGCGGATCCCCTGCAGGCCCATGCTGATCGCCTCGCCGATCCCCAGCAGCAGGGGGTGGCGCTCGAGCAGGCGGCCGATCATGCCAAGCATCACTCGTTCCTCAGGGCTTCGACGGGGTCGAGCGCGGCGGCGCGGTTGGCCGGGTAGATGCCCGCCACCAGGCCGACCGCGGACGACACGCCGAGCGCCATGGCCACCGCCCACGGGCGGACGGGCGCCGAGAAGTGGGCGGACATGATGCTGCCGAGGATGCTGGCGAGCCCGTAGGAGAAGGCGGCGGCCCCGAGCACCCCGAGGAAGCCTCCGAAGCCGGAGAGCACCACCGACTCCACCAGGAACTGGCGCAGGATGTCGCCGCGGCGCGCGCCGAGCGCCTTCCTGACCCCGATCTCCTTGATCCGCTCGGTGACCGAGACGAGCATGATGTTCATCACCACGATGCCGCCGACCAGCAGGCTGATCCCGGTGACCACCAGCGTCACCACGTAGATGCCGCGGGTCATGGTCTGCCACAGCTCCATGACCGTCTCGCCGGTCTCGATGTTGAAGTCGTCCGGCTTGTCGTAGGTCAGGTGCCGGCGCGCCCGCATCGCCACCCGCACCTGGTCCTGGGCGGCCTCGAAGACGCCCATGTCCCGGGCCTCGGCCTGGACGCTGAAGGAGCGCCGGAAGCCGTAGAACTTCTGGAAGGTCGAGATCGGCAGCCAGACGAAGTTGTCCTGGCTCTCGCCGAAGACGACGCCCTTCTTCTCGGCGACCCCGATCACCTTCACCGGGTGGCCGTCGATGTCGATCTCCTTGCCGAGCGGCTCCATGTTGCCGAAGAAGGCGTCGACGAGATCGGTGCCGATCACCGCGACCAGCGCCGCCTGCTCGATGTCCTGCTGCACCACGTGGCGGCCGGCCACCAGCTCGCGGATCGTGCCGATGCGCGCGATGTTCTCGGTGACGCCGGCGATGCCGACGTTCTTCTGGATCGTGCGGCCGCGCTTGACGTTGCTGCCGGTCCAGACCTGCGCCCCGACCTCGGAGCACAGCGTGCAGGCCTTCTTGACGGCCTCGAGGTCGTCCATGGTGAGGCGCTTCCTCTTCATCATCTCCATCCACTGCTCGTGGCTGGTGATGATGTCGGGCATGCGCTGCAGGCGGAAGGCCTTGGTGCCCAGCTCGAGCACCTTCTCGGACATGTAGCGGTCGAGGCCCTCGGTGATGGCCACGACGGCGATCACGGAGGACACGCCGATCAGGATGCCGAGCACCGTGAGCAGCGAGCGCAGCTTGTTCGCGCGCAGCGACGCGAGCGCGATGCGAATGGCTTCACCGAACAGCATGGCTCCTCCGTCCCGTCTCAGGCGCCGTGCGCGTTGCGGGCTTCATCCTTCTCGATCTTGCCGTCCCGGATGCTGATCGTGCGGAAGGCGTGGTCGGCGATGTCCTTCTCGTGGGTGACCAGGATGATGGTGTTCCCGTCGCGGTGCAGGCGCTCGAACAGGCGCATGATCTCCTCGCCGGTGGCCGTGTCGAGGTTGCCGGTCGGCTCGTCGGCGAGCAGGATCGCGGGGTTCATCACCAGGGCGCGCGCGACGGCCACGCGCTGGCGCTGGCCGCCCGACAGCTCGTTCGGCTTGTGGGTCATGCGCTCGGCCAGGTCTACCATCTCGAGCGCGTGCTTGGCCTGCTCGATCCGCTTTTCCTTCGGGATCCCGGCGTAGACGAGCGGCAGCTCCACGTTGTGCAGCGCCGTGGCGCGCGGCAGCAGGTTGAAGGTCTGGAACACGAAGCCGATCTCGCGGTTGCGCACGGCCGCCAGCTCGTCGTCGTTCATCTCCGAGACGACCTTGCCGCGCAGCACGTACTTGCCCTTCGAGGGCGTGTCGAGGCAGCCGATCAGGTTCATCAGCGTCGACTTGCCCGAGCCCGACGGGCCCATGACCGCGACGTACTCGCCCTTCTGGATCTGGAAGCTCACGCCGCGCAGGGCGTGGATCTCCTCGGCGCCCATCTGGTAGGTGCGCCAGAGGTCCTCGGCGGTGATGATCGGCCCCGTCCAGGCCTCGCGCGAGGCGGCGCTGCTCACGACTTCTTCCCCTTGGCCTCGGTCTTGATGCGCGCCTCGTCCTTCAGGTTGCGCAGCGTGCGGTAGGAGCCGGTGACGATCAGCTGCCCCTCGCCGAGGCCCTCGGTGATCTCGAGGTCGGTCGCGCCCATGATGCCGGTCTTGACGGGCTTGAAGCGCGCCTTTTCGCCGTCCACCACGAACACGCCGTCCTTCTCGACACCCTTCTCGCGCGCGGCGGTGGCGACCGTGTTGCCCTCGCGCTCGGCTCCGCCGCCGCCGCCGGCCGCGGCGTCCGGGTCGACGACCTTGCCTTCCTTGTTGACCTCTCTCACGACCACGGCCTGCACCGGCACCGCCAGCACCTTCTCGCGCCGGGCCGTGGTGATGTCGGCCGTGGCGTTGAGGCCCGGCCGCAGGTTCGCGGGCGGGTCCTTGATCGTGATCGTGACCTTGAAGTCCTTCGGCTGGTTGACGGTGTTCGCGCCGAGGGTGGTCTGGGCGGCCGCCTGGCTGCCGCTGCCGCGCACGAGCGCGGAGGAACCGATCTCGGTCACTTCGCCCTTCAGCTCGAGACCCTCCAGCGCGTCGACCTTGACCTTCGCCTCCTGGCCCAGCTTCAGGTTGCGGAAGTCGGTCTCGTCGACCATGACCTCGCACTCCATCACCGACAGGTCGGCGACGGTCATGATCACCGTGGGGCTGAAGCTCATGGCGCCGATCACCATCTCGCCCGGCTCCTTGGGCAGGTTGGTGACGACCCCGTCCATCGGCGAGACGACGGTGGTCTTGACGAGGTCGTCGCGCGTGCTGTCGAGCGCGGCCTGCAGCTGCGCGATCCGGCGGCGCGCCGACTCGACGTTGGCCGTCTTCATCTTGAAGTCGGCCTCGGCCTGGTCGAACACCTGGTCGGAGACCAGGCGGTCCTCTCGCATCCGTTTCGTGCGCTCGAACTGCAGCCGGGCGGCCGCGAGGTCGGCCTCGGTGCGGGTCAGGTCGGCGCGCGAGGCCGCGACACCGGCCTCGGACTGGCGCAGGCCTGCCTCGTAGCGCTCGGCCTCGACCCGGGCCAGGACCTGGCCCTTCTTCACGCGGTCGCCCTCGACCACGTTGATCTCGATGAGGCGGCCTGAGACGTTGGCGCCGACGTTGACGTAGCGCTTCGGGCGGACCTCGCCGGAGGCTGTCACCACCTGCACCAGGTCCTTTTTCTCGACCTTGCCGGTCTGGACCGTGGTCTTGTTGCGGCTGTCGCGGGTGACGCTGAAGGCCACCACCCCGCCGATGACGGCGAGTCCGACGACTGCCGCTGCGATCTTCTTGGTCTTGCTGGTCATGAAGCCTCCGAGCCGCTCCAAGGATCTAGATACGAGTGTACCGACCAGTAGGTTCAGGCGAATGTAACGAATTACAAGCTGCTAACACCGCGTGGCCCGGCGGGGCCGGCGCAGGGGTCGCCGGGCGCGACACCACAGCCGGTTGTGGCGGAAGGAGAGCGTAAGCCCTCCCGGCCGCCCGGCCGGCTGCTAACATGCCCCGGGGCGGCGGCTTCGCGGACCTGTACTTCGAGCACGAGACGACCTCGTCGCTGCTGCTCGAGGAGGGGATCATCCGGACGGCCTCCGCCGGGGTGACCTGCGGCCTCGGGGTGAGGGTGGTGGCCGGAGAGCGGACCGGCTACGCCTACACCGACGACCTGTCGTGGCCGGCCATGGCACGGGCGGCCGAGACCGCGGCGCACATCGCGTCCGGCTCGCGCACGCTGGCGCCGCAGGCGGTGGCGACGGCGCCCGTGGAGCGCCGTTACGGCGAGACGAGCGTGGGGGTCCTCGCGCTCGGCGAGCGCATCGGCCTCGTCGAGCGCGCGGACCGCGCGGCCCGCGCCTACGACACCCGGGTCGAGAAGGTGATTGCGAGCCTCGGCGAGCAGACCCGCCGCATCCGGATCGCGAACTCGGCCGGCACGCTGGTGGAGGACGTGCAGCCGCTGTTCTCGATCCGGGTGCACGTGATCGCCAGCGAGAACGGGGTGCGCCGGGAGGGCACGGCTGGCGGCGGCGGCCGCCTCGGCCCCGAGTTCTTCGCCACGAAGCCGCCCGAGCACTTCGCGCGCGAGGCCGCGCGCGCCGCGGTCACGCTGCTCGGCGCCGTCGAGGCCCCGGCCGGCGCGATGCCGGTCGTGCTCGGGCCCGGCTGGCCGGGCATCCTGCTGCACGAGGCGGTGGGCCACGGGCTCGAGGGCGACTTCAACCGCAAGGGGCTCTCGGCCTTCTCGGGCCGCATCGGAGAGCGCGTGGCGGCGCCGGGCGTGACGGTGGTCGACGACGGGACGATTGCCGACCGCCGCGGCAGCCTCAACGTCGACGACGAGGGCAACCGCCCGGGGCGCACGGTGCTGATCGAGGACGGCATCCTGCGCGGCTACCTGCAGGACCGCCTCAACAGCGGCCTGATGGGCCTGCCCGCGACCGGTAACGGCCGGCGCGAGGGCTACTCGTCGATCCCGCTGCCGCGGATGACGAACACCTTCATGCTCGCGGGCCAGGACGACCCCGACGAGATCGTGCGCTCGGTCCAGCGCGGCCTCTACGCGAAGCAGTTCGGGGGCGGCCAGGTCGACATCACCAGCGGCAAGTTCGTCTTCTCCGCGACCGAGGCCTACCTGATCGAGGACGGCCGGCTCGGCGCGCCCGTCTTCGGCGCGACGCTGATCGGCAACGGACCCGACGTGCTGACGAAGGTCACGCGGATCGGCCACGACCTCGCGCTCGACGAGGGCGTCGGCACCTGCCAGAAGGGCGGCCAGAGCGTGCCGGTCGGCGTCGGGCTGCCGACCATCCTGGTCTCCGAGATCACGGTCGGCGGAACGCGCACCTGACCGGCGCCGTGAACGACCGCGCTCCCGCCGCTCGCACCCGCCTCGGCCTGCTGGACGTCGCCGTGTCGGCCGCGCTGCTGGCGCTGCTGGCGTGGTACGCCTTTGCCCAGCTCGACATGAGCGGTCGGCCCGAGGAGGACGCGGCGATGCTGCTGCGCTACTCGGGCCACCTGGCCGAGGGCCGTGGCATCGTCTGGAACGTGGGCGAGCCCCCCGTCGACGGCGCCACCGACTTTCTTTTCATGCTCCTG
>JBGASI010000579.1:0-3071 GCA_044229815.1 Vicinamibacteria bacterium
CCTCTACATCGAGGCCTCGCAGATGTTCGGCAAGAAGGGCCTCACGCTGACCGGACAGCTCGGCGACGTGATGAAGGAGAGCGCCCAGACCGCGCTGAGCTGGGTGCGCTCGCACGCGCGGCAGCTGGGGATCGAGGAGTCGTTCTTCGAACGCGTCGACCTGCACCTGCACGTGCCCGAGGGCGCGATCCCGAAGGACGGCCCCTCCGCCGGCATCACGCTCGTCACGGCGATCGTCTCGCTGCTGACAGGCCGGCCGGTCCGGCCGCGAATCGCGATGACCGGGGAGATGACGCTCTCCGGCCGCGTGCTGCCGGTCGGCGGGATCAAGGAGAAGGTGCTCGCGGCGCACCGCCTCGGCGTCAAGGAGATCATCCTGCCCAAGCGCAACGAGAAGGCGGTCAAGGAGGACATCCCGGACAACGTGCGGGGCGACCTGCGCCTGCACCTGGTGTCGTCGATCGAGGAGGTGCTCGAGACGGCCCTCCAGCCCGGCGACCCGTACGCCGTCGGCGAAAAGGACCGCTGGCACCTGCGCCTGAGCAACTGATCGGAAGCACGGGGGGGTGCTGCGCCGCACCCCCCGTGACCCCCCGCTCGCGCCGCGGGAGTGGATCCCGCTCCGCTCGCAGCCCGTTGCTCGAGGTCGACAGGTACCCGGCTCGTCGGCGGGTTTGACGCCTCCGCGGCCCGTCGGTCATCATCCCGATCCCTCCATGCGCTGCCCGAAGTGCACGGCCGAGAACGTGATCGACGCCTCGCGCTGCGCGAGCTGCGGCGACTCGCTCTCCGTCGCGGTGCTCGAGGTCCTGCGTGGCGGGGTGGCGGACCGGATCCGCTTCCTGCGCCCGCGCCCGTACTCGATCGGCCGCGCGCGCCACAACGACATCGCGCTCAACGAGCCCTCGATCTCGAAGCTGCACGCGCGCCTGGAGTACAGTGACGGCCGCTTCTTCATCGAGGATGCCGGGAGCCTGCACGGCGTCTACGTGAACGCCGCGAAGGTGCGGCGCTCCGAGCTCGCGCCGGGGGCGCAGGTCCAGCTCGGCAACCTGACGCTCAAGTACTCGCTGCTCGGCGTCGAGAGCGCGACGGCGGCGATGGGCCGGCTGCCCTGGGTGGAGCAGCAGCAGCTCCTGCTCTCGCTGGTCCAGACGCTCAACGCGACGCTCGTGCTGAGCCAGGTGCTCGAGCAGGTGCTCGACGCCGTCATGCAGATCACCGGCGCCGGCAGTGGTTTCCTGCTGCTGGCCGACAACACGCCCGGCCTCGGGCGCTACCCGTCCGTGGCCGGCCTGCGCCTGCGCGTCGCGCGCGCCGGGCGGGACCCCCTGGCGGCACCGGCCGGCCACCGCATCTCCCCGGCGATCATCAAGCGGGCGCTGGAAACGGGCGAGGTCGTGACGAGCGTTCCGGACCCCGCGGCCGAGACCGGCCCGCTCTACGACGTCGAGGCGCGCCCGCTCCAGAGCGTCGTCTGTCTCCCGCTGCGCTCGCCGCGCGGTGGCAGCGGCCGCCCGGGCTCCCCCGTCCGCGCCCTCGGCGTGCTCTACGTCGACAACACCGGCTCGACCGAGCCCTTCGGGCCCGAGGCGCTGCGCGCCGCGGAGGCGCTCGCCCGCCACGCGGCGCTGGCGATCGAGAACGCGCAGCTGTTCGAGCGCGAGCAGCACACGATCGAGGAACTGCAGAAGACGCAGAAGCAGCTGCTGCAGTCGGAGAAGCTGGCCACGATCGGCCAGATGGCGGCGGGCATCGCGCACGAGCTCAACACGCCCCTCACCTACATCATGGGCAACCTCGAGCTGCTCGACATGCAGGAGCTCAACCCCGCCCAGCGCGAGATGCTCGCCTCGATCGCCCGCGGCGCCGAGCGGATTCGCGCCCTCGCCCACCGGCTGCTCGCGTTCAGCCGGCCCTCGCGCGAGGAGATGACCCCGCTGGTCGTCAACGACGTGGTCGAGCGCAGCCTCGAGCTGTGCCAGTACCAGATGGCGGGCAACAGCGTGCTCCTGGTGAAGCAGCTCGCGGCGGGCCTGCCGCGGGTGCTCGGGGTTTCCAACCAGCTCGAGCTGGCGTTGATCAACCTCGTGGTGAACGCCCTGCACGCGATGAGCGACTCCGGCGGCACGCTCGGCGTGAAGACGGCGCTCGTCGACGGGGAGGTGGAGATCTCGGTGTCGGACGAGGGCGTCGGCGTCCCCGAGCAGGTCCGCGACACCCTGTTCGAGCCCTTCGTCACCACCAAGGCGGAGGGCAAGGGCACCGGCCTGGGCCTGTCGACGGTGCTGATGATCGTCGAGCGCCACAACGGCCGCGTCGACTTCCGGGCGCGCGACGAGCGCGGCACGACCTTCCGGATCAGCCTGCCGCCCGCCCCGGCCTGAGCGGGCGCCCGCCTACTCGCTGACGCTGAGCTGCCCGCGCTCGACGCGGGCGGCCTCGCCGTTCTCCAGGCAGCAGTGGTAACCGAAGACGCCGGAGCGCTCCGGGGTCAGGTCGAACCGGGTCGGGCGACCCGGCACGATGCGCTTCTCGATCCGAAGCTCGTCGATCGCGAAGCAATGCTCGCCGTCCGCCGAGGAGAGCACGAGGTGCGTCGTCTCGCCCCGCCGGAGGCTCAGGCGCGCCGGCTCGAAGCCCCGGCGCGACGCCCGCAACTCGATGGTCGAGCCCGGCGGGCCTGCCGACGGGCCCGCGGGCGCGGAGGCGGCCACGACAGCCGCCGCCAGCGCCAGCAGGCCCGCCCGCGTCACGGGCCTAGCCTCGGCCTCGCGAGTGCTCCCTGCGTCCGTGATCGCCGCCGCCCGGCCCGCGGCCGTGGCCGCCGCCCCGGCGATCGCGATCGCCACCCGGCCCGCGGCCACCGCCGCCCGGCCCGCGGCCGTGGCCGCCGCCGTGCCCGTGACCGCCGCCCGCGGGCGCGCCCGAGCCGCCGCCCGAACCGCCGGCTGCGGCCTGGCCCTCGCCGCCGCCCTCGCCGCCCTGCGCCTCTTCGAGCAGCGCCTTGCGCGACAGGCGGATCTTGCCGGAGGGATCGATGCTGACGACCTTGACGAGGACCTCGTCGC
>JBGASI010000580.1:0-3070 GCA_044229815.1 Vicinamibacteria bacterium
GTGCCGCGCTCGCGAGCTTCGCGCTGCTGCTCGTTTCGCTGGTGACGGTGGTGGGCCTCGCCAAGGTGCTTTCGCCCGCCATCGAGCGGGGCGTGGCGGCGGCCGGGGCCCCGAAGACGGTGATCGGCATCGCGATCGCCCTCCTCGTCCTGTTGCCCGAGACGCTGGCGGCGCTGCGGGCGGCGCGGGCCAACCGCCTGCAGACGAGCATCAACCTGGCCGTGGGCTCGGCCCTCGCCAGCATCGGTCTCACCATCCCCGCGGTGGCCGCGGCCTCGCTCGTCTTCGGCATCCCGCTGGTGCTCGGGCTCGGGGCGAAGGACGTCGTGCTGCTGGCGCTGAGCTTCCTCGTCACGACGGTGACGCTCGGCACGGGCCGCACCAGCCTGATGCAGGGCGCCGTGCACGTCGTGCTGTTCTTCGCCTTCCTGTTCCTGGCGCTCGCGCCCTAGGCCGCGCGCGGCCTTGGAGTTCCCTTGGCGCTTCCTTCGGGAGCGCAAGGGACTCGCGCCCCCGTGAGGTCCTAGCTTCCTCGCGTGAGGCGCTGCTGTTCGGCGCGGGAGCGGCATATGACACGAGGCTGGGCAGTCGGGGTCGCGGCGTTCCTGGCGGTGACGAGCCCCGCCGCTCGGGGCCGGGCGGCCGAGGTCTTTCGTTGCGAGTCGAAGGAGGCGAGCAGCCTGTCGCCGTCGGACGCGCGCGGCGCGGTCCAGGTGATCTGCGAGGAGCTGCGACGGGCCTCGGGCGGGCAGGGCGGTTTCGAGGTGCGCCTCGCCACGCTGGGCAGGCTCGTGGTGGTGACGGCGTCCCGGGAGGGAAGCGCCGACTCCGTCACCGTGCAGGTCGACGCGGTCGAGGAGGTGCCCACGGCGGCGGTACGGATCGCCGATGCGCTCGTGCACGGCGGGGGCTTTGCCTCGACCCAGCGCGTCGACAACCTGCTGCGCGGCGAGACACGCCCGGCTCTCTCGAAGAAGGGGTCGGTCAAGTTCAGCCTCGGCGTGGCGGACGTCGAGTCGGCCGGCCACGGCGCGCGAGCCGCGGGCCTGTCCTTGGGCCTCGTCTACGCGTCACCTCGCTTCGCGCTGCCCGCCGAGATGCGCCTCGCCTGGGACGATGCCCAGGGCGAGGAGCCGCGTCTCGACCTCTTCTCGCTCAGCGTCGGAGCCAGGGCCTACCTCTCGAAGAAGGACGTCAGTCCCTTCGTCGGAGCCGGGCTCGGGGTCCTGCGGCTCCACGCGCGCGACGGCGGGTATCCCGGCTCGGAGGTGGCCCCGGACCGCTACTTCGACGCCGAGCGCTTCGGCGTCGCCCCGTACCTCGAGCTCGGCGTCGAGCTGCTGCGCCTTCACCGTGGCCGGGTCGCGCTGCAGGTACGGGCGGACCTGCCGACCCAGGCGCTGAAGAGCGAGCCCATCGAGTTCTACTCGTGGGATGGGGTCACGGGCCAGCCGGTCGACCTGGTCGTCTACCCCGGCCGCTCGAAGTACGTGGTACCGGTGTCGATCGGGCTGAGCGTCGCGTTCTGAGGAACGCCTGCCGGAGGGTTGGCTGCGGCAGCCGTCGGCTGCCTAGTTCCGCGCGGCGAACGCCGCCCGGTCGGCCGCGGAGAGCGCGGCCGTGGCGGCGGCGCGCTGGTAGACCTCGGCCGCGTCCTTCCGGCGTCCACGCCCTTCGAGAAGCGCGCCGAGTAGCGCCCAGCCGTCCCGGTAGCCCGGGTGGCGGGTGACCAGCGCCCGCAGGACGCGTTCCGCGGCGGCGGCGTCCCCGGTCTTCTGCAGGTAGAACGCCTGCGTGAAGGCGTACCGGGGATCCTGCGGCGCGAGCTCGGCCGCTCGACCCGCCAGGGCTGCCGCGTGCTTCGGGCTCTCCTCGGCCACGAGGACGGCCAGGTTGTAGGCCGCGCTGGCGTTGCCGGGGTCGAGGTCGACGGCCCGTCGCAGGGCGTCCCGGGCCTCCGCCGGCCTCTGTGTCTCGGCCAGCAGCAGGCCCAGGTTGAAGTGGGCCGCGGCCTCGCGCGGCTGCAGGCGGATCGCATCACGCAGCGCCGCCTCGGCCTCGGCCAGGCGGCCGCGGCGCGCCTGCGCCATCGAGAGGTTGACGAGGCTCGCCACGTGGTCGGGCCGCAGCGCGAGCGCCTTGCGGTAGCGCTCGGCGGCCGCGGCGGGGTCGCCTCGCTCGAGGTACAGGTTGCCGAGGTTGTACTGGGAGGCGAAGTCGTCGGGGCGGGCGAGGAGCGAGCGCTCGTGCTCGGCGCGGGCCGCGAGGAAGGCCGCGCGTCGCGGCTCCGGCAGCGTCGACGGGTCGAGCGCGCCCAGCACCGCGCTCGCCCGCACGCGGACGAGGCGCGTCGCGTCGCCCGTGGCCGCCAGCAGGACCTCGCGCGCCGCCGGGTCGCCCTCGAGCGCCGTCAGGGCCGCCGCGCGCACGAGCGGCGAGGCGTCCGTCGCGAGGGCGCGCAAGGTGGGCCACTTCGAGGGATCCGCACACGCTTCGAGCAGCCGCACGAGCGAGGTGGTGACGACCTCGTCTCGCCCCTTCTCGCCGAGGTAGCCGAGGATCTGCGGCAGGCGTGTCCAGTCGCGAGCCCGGCCGGCCGCCACCAGGCGGCCCTCGCGCAGGATCCGCTCGGACCAGCGCCCGCCGCCCCAGGAGCGGATCGCCTTCTCGGCCCAGGCCGGGTCCCGCTTCGCGTGGCAGAGGTTGCAGGCGTTCGGTGAGCCGAACGCTCGGGTGGCGGCCGGCGCGGGTGGCCGCACGGAGTGGTCGCTGCGCCGCATGCGGGCGAACTCGGTCATCGGCATGTGGCAGTCGGTGCAGCGGGTCCCCGGGCCGTCGCCGGCATGGTGCGTGTGACCCGCGGCGCTCCTCACGCGCTCCGCGTGGCACGGGAGGCAGGCGTCGTTGGGGCGGTCCTCGAACTTGTAGCGTCCGCTCGACGTGTGGCAGTGCACGCAGTCGATCCGGCCCGACTGGGCGCAGGGGCTCATGCGCCAGGAGGTGAGCGTGTAGTTCTCGCCGAGGTCGCGCCCGTCGGGGTAGTAGTCCGAGTTCTCGAGCGTCGCCAGGT
>JBGASI010000581.1:0-3068 GCA_044229815.1 Vicinamibacteria bacterium
TTCGCGGACTGGTAGGCGGCCTCACCCGAGATCACGGTGCGGATGTCGCCGATCGTGGCCGACTCGTTGGCCGAGACGCGCGCGCGCAGCAGGCTCGGGATCGCGATGGCCGCGATGATGCCGATGATCGCGACGACGATGAGCAGCTCGATGAGGGTGAAACCCTTCTGGTTCTTCATGTGCTCTCTCTTCCTTTCTTTCCTTCCTCAGCCGGTTCAAAACGGACGCACGGCTAGAAAGCAAGGCACGTACCAGGAAAGCGGTCCGGTAAGTCGTTGATTTTCAGTTGAAGCGTCGGGCGACTACGGAGAATCGCCTGACATTTCTCGTCATGCGCGCCAATTTTTGTCCGCGTGCGGGCCGTGCTTCTGCAGCAGGTAGCGCAGGGACCGGGGCGTGACCCCCAACAGGCGCGCCGCCTCGGCGCGATCGCCGGCCGACCGCTCGATCGCCTCGGCCAGAAGCTGGGCCTCGATCGTCCGCAGGTGCTCGTCCAGGCTGAAGCCGGGACCGAGCGACGGGCCCTGCCCGGGAGGGGTCGGCAGGCGAATGCCGGCGGGCAGGCGGTCCGGCAGGACCGCCTCGGTGCTCTCGAGCGCGACCGCCCGCTCGATCACGTTCTCCAGCTCGCGCACGTTGCCCGGCCACGGGTAGCGCTTGAGCCGCTCCATCGCCTCGTCCGAGACCTTGACCACCCGCTTGCCCATCTGCGACGCGAAGCGCCTCAGGAAGTGGTCCGCCAGGAGCGGGATGTCCTCCCGGCGCTCGCGCAGGGGCGGGGCGTGGATCGGAATCACCTGGAGCCGGTAGAAGAGGTCCTCGCGAAACCGCTTCTCGGCCACCAGGCTCTCGAGCGGCGCGTTGGTGGCCGCGATCACGCGCACGTCGACGTCGATCTCCTCGGTCCCGCCCACCCGGCGGATGCGGCGGTCCTGCAGCGCGCGCAGGAGCTTCACCTGCATCGCGGGCGAGGTCTCCCCCACCTCGTCGAGGAACAACGTGCCGCCGTGGGCCGCCTCGAACAGGCCCTTCTTGGCCTGGTGGGCGTCGGTGAAGGCGCCCTTCATGTGCCCGAACAGCTCGCTCTCGAGCAGCGTGTCCTGCATCGCCCCGCAGTTGACGCCCACGAAGGGACCGTTCGAGCGCGTCGAGAGCCCGTGGATGGCGCGCGCCACGAGCTCCTTGCCGGTCCCGCTCTCGCCCGTGACCAGCACCGTGGAGCTGGCGGGTGCGATCGCGCGCACCATCTCGAACAGCGAGGCCATCGCTGCCGAGACGCCGACCAGTTGCTCGAGGCCGTAGCGCTCGCCCACCTCGCGACGCAGCCGCACGTTCTCGTGGCGGAGCTGGCGGGCGGCCAGGGTGTCGCGGATGACCAGGCGCACCTCGTCGACGTCGAACGGCTTGAGGATGTAGGCCTCCGCGCCCAGCTTGCGCGCGGCGACGGCCGTCTCGGCCGTGCCGTAGGCCGTCATCACGATCACGATCGTCTCGGGGGAGGCCGCCTTGACGTGCCGCAGCACCTCGAGCCCGTCGCCGTCGGGCAGGCGCACGTCGGTCAGGACCAGCTCGACCGTCGTGCCGGCGAGGGCGCTCGCCGCCTCCGCCCGACTGCCCGCGGTGAGGACCTCGAAGCCCTCCTTCTTCAGCAGGATCGCGAGCAGCTCGCGCATGGACTGCTCGTCGTCGACAATCAGGATGCGCTTCAAACCGTGTCCTCCCGCTTCGAAGCGATCGTAGCCCCCGCGCGCAGGGGGTTCAATCGACCGCGCCACCCGACGAGTCCGGCCACGGCCACAGCGCCGGCGAGGGAGAGCCCGAGCCCGAGCCCGGCGCTGGGCGGCCGGTACTCGAAGCGCACCCGATGCCGGCCGGCCGCCAGCCTCACGCCGCGGAACAGCAGGTTCGCGCCCAGCACGGGGGCGGGGCGCACGTCGACGCGCGCCCGCCAGCCCGGGTCGTAGGCCTCGACCAGCACCAGCACGCCCGGCTCGTCCAGCTCCGCCTCCACATCGACCCCGTCGACGCGCCGCGCCAGCACCCGCGCCGGCCGCAGGCGAGGAGCCCCGCTCGGCGTCGAGCCAGGAGCCGGACCGGCCGCGACCCCCTCGGCGCCGGCCAGCCAGACGTCGCGTCGGGGGTCGAACCCGGGCGCCAGAATGGCTGCCCAGTCGTCTGGCGACCCGGGCAGGATCCGCTCCGCCGCCACGACGTAGGCCCGCGGCAGCGGGTCGGGCACGCGCAGCAGCACGGCCGGGCAGGCGTACGAGCTGGCGACCCTCGCGACCGGCTCGAGCCCGGCGAGCGGCCCCTTTCCGACGAACAGCACGTGGGCGACGTTGGCGACCTCGAGCAGCTGGTTGCCCTGCGCGCTGCCGGTCATCTCGCGCGCCGCCGCCACGAGCGACCGCAGCGCCCGCGGCTCGAGCCCCGTGAACTCGCCGTCGAAGGCGCCGGCCAGACCCCAGCGGGCCCCGGATGGGGGCCGCAGCACCTCGAGAGCGGCGAGGGCGCCCGAAGCGGCGGGGTCCCAGCCGGGCGGCCCCGAGACGACACGCGAGCACTCCGGCTGGCGCGAAAGGAACTGCACCCGGCTCGTCCCGGCGAGGGGAAGGAGGCCGGCGACGAGCGCGGGTCGGTAGGCGGTCAGGCCGGGTGGCGCGAGCGGGTTGATCGAGCGGCCCGCGAGGACGAGGTCGAGCGCACCGAGGCCCAGCGCCAGGGCCAGCACCGCGGACACCGCGCGCGGGCGGCCCTCGCTGCCGCGCCAGGCGATCGCCGCGGCGCCGAGGGCCAGCGCCACGCCGCTGCCGGCGAGCCTTGCCGCGGCCGCGGCCCCTGCCGCGCGGGCGGCCGCGGGATCGAAGAGCGCCGCAAGCGGCGAGCCGCCGGCGGCGACCCAGGCCGCGCACGCGAGACCGGCGCCCGCGGCGAGGGCGCGCGCGGCCGCGCGCCGCCGGCCCGACCGCCGCGCGCGCGCGTCCCAGGTCTCGAGCCAGACCTGGATGCCCGCACCGGCGGCCAGCGCGAAGCCCAGGACGGCCGGGAGCAGGAACTTCTGCGGGTAG
>JBGASI010000582.1:0-3066 GCA_044229815.1 Vicinamibacteria bacterium
CGGCCAGTACGCCGAGGGGCTGGCGATCGCGCGCCAGCAGGTCGAGGGCGGGGCGCAGATCATCGACGTCAACATGGACGAGGGCCTGCTCGACTCGGCGCAGGCCATGCGCACGTTCCTGAACCTGCTCGCCGCCGAGCCCGACATCGCGCGGGTGCCGGTGATGCTCGACTCGTCGGACTGGAAGGTGCTCGAGACGGGCCTGCGCTGCCTGCAGGGCAAGGGCATCGTGAACTCGATCTCGCTCAAGGAGGGCGAGGCGAGGTTCAAGGAGCACGCGCGCCTCGTCCGCCGCTACGGCGCCGGGGTCGTCGTGATGGCGTTCGACGAGCAGGGCCAGGCGGCGACGGTCGAGCGCCGGGTCGAGATCCTGGGCCGGGCCTACCGGATCCTGACCGAGGAGATCGGGTTCCCGCCCGAGGACATCGTGCTCGACCCGAACGTGCTGACCGTCGGCACCGGGATCGAGGAGCACGCCGACTACGGTGTCGCCTTCGTCGAGTCCGTGCGCCAGCTGAAGGCAGCCCTGCCGTACGCGAAGGTGAGCGGCGGGATCTCGAACGTGTCGTTCTCGTTCCGCGGCAACAACCCCGTGCGCGAGGCGATGCACGCGGCCTTCCTCTACCACGCGATCCGCGCCGGGCTCGACATGGGCATCGTCAACGCCGGCCAGCTCGCCGTCTACGAGGAGGTGCCGAAGGACCTGCTCGAACGCGTCGAGGACGTGCTGCTCAACCGCCGCCCCGACGCCACCGAGCGCCTGATCGCCTTCGCCGAGTCGGTCAAGGCCCGGGAGAAGGGGCCGGTCGTCGAGGACGCGTGGCGCCAGGGCCCGGTGGAGGAGCGCATCGCCCACGCCCTCGTGCGCGGGATCGACGAGTTCGTCGAGAAAGACGCCGAGGAGGCGCGGCAGAAGCTCGGCCGACCGCTCGCGGTGATCGAGGGCCCGCTGATGGCGGGCATGAACCGGGTCGGCGACCTGTTCGGGGCGGGCAAGATGTTCCTGCCCCAGGTGGTCAAGAGCGCCCGCGTCATGAAGAAGGCTGTCGCCTACCTGACGCCGTTCCTCGAGGCGGAGAAGCAGGGCAGCGGCGCCCGGGCCGAGGCCAGGATCGTGCTGGCCACGGTCAAGGGCGACGTCCACGACATCGGCAAGAACATCGTCGGCGTGGTGCTCGCCTGCAACAACTACGAGGTGATCGACCTCGGGGTGATGGTGTCGGCCGAGCGCATCCTGGCCGCCGTGCGCGAGCACGACGCGGACGTGGTCGGCCTCTCGGGGCTGATCACGCCGTCGCTCGAGGAGATGGTCCACGTGGCGCGGGAGCTGGACCGCCAGGGCTTCGAGCTGCCGCTGCTGATCGGCGGCGCGACGACCAGCCGCGCCCACACGGCCGTCCGGATCGCGCCCGTCTACAAGTCCCCGGTCGTGCACGTGCTCGACGCCTCGCGCGCGGTCGGCGTCGTCAGCCGACTGCACGGAGCCGGGCGCGCCGAGTTCGACGCCGAGAACCGCGCCGAGCAGGCGCGGCTGCGCCGCGAGCACGGGGCGCGGCGCGCCGCCAGCAGCTTGCTCGGCATCGACGAGGCGCGGCGGCGGCGTCCGCCCATCGACTGGGCGGGCTACGAGCCGCCCCAGCCGGCCTTCTCGGGCGCGCGGCTGATCGGGGAGCTGCCGCTGCGCGAGGTGGCGGGCTACATCGACTGGACCCCGTTCTTCGCGGCCTGGGAGCTGCGGGGGACCTACCCGCGCATCTTCGACAACCCGGACTGGGGCCAGCGAGCGCGCGAGCTGTTCGACGACGGCCAGCGCATGCTCGAGCGCCTGCTGGCGGAGGGTCGCCTGCGCGGGCGGGCCGCCTACGGCTTCTTCCCCGCGAACGCAGTGGGCGACGACATCGAGCTCTACGACGACGCCTCGCGCGCGACCCGGCTCGCGACGCTGCACACGCTGCGCCAGCAGGCGGACCGCGGTGCCGGCGAGTCGAACCACGCCCTGGGCGACTTCGTGGCGCCGCGCGAGAGCGGCCTCGCCGACTGGATCGGCGCATTCGCGGTGACCGCGGGGCTCGGCGCCCAGGAGATCGTCGCCGAGCACGAGCGAGCGCACGACGACTACGCGGCGATCCTGGTGAAGTCGCTCGCCGATCGCCTGGCCGAGGCCTCGGCCGAGTGGCTGCACCGCCGGGCCCGCGCCGACTGGGGCTATGGCCAGGGCGAGTCGCTCAGCGTCGAGGAGCTGATCCGCGAGGGCTACCGGGGGATCCGACCCGCCCCGGGCTACCCGGCGTGCCCCGACCACACCGGCAAGCGCCTGCTGTTCGACCTGCTCGGCGGGGAGCAGCGCGTGGGCATCGCGCTGACGGAGTCTTTCGCGATGCTGCCCGCCGCCTCCGTCTGCGGCTTCTACTTCGCGCACCCGCAGGCACGCTACTTCGCGCTCGGGCGGATCGGCCGCGACCAGGTGCTCGACTACCAGCGGCGCAAGGGCGCCGAGCTGCGCAGCGTCGAGCGCTGGCTGGCACCGCACCTCGACTACGACCCCGTCGGGGCCTGAGGCCCCGCCTCAGCCGTCGGCGCCGTCGCGCCAGGGCGGTTCGTCGAGCCGCAGCGCCGCCGACGAGTGGCGCAGGTCCTCGGCGACCTGCGCCACGGGCCGGCGCGGGGCGGAGGGTGGGGGGACCGCGCCGAAGAGCGACAGCACGCGCGGGAACACGTCCTCCGGGAGCACGTTGCTGAGGTACTCGAGCGCCGTGCCGCGCAGCGAGCGGTCGCTGCCGCGCAGGGCGGCCCAGGCGATCTGCAGCGGCTCGCGCTCGAAGGCGAGCGAGAGCAGCGCGTGCACGTGCGGGAGCTGGCGCGCCGCGGGCACGCCGCTGTCGAGCTCGGCGCGGACCCGCCCCAGCACCAGCTCGCGCCCGATCCCGGAGCCGACGCCCGCCTCGTGCAGCGCGGCGAGCGCCAGCGCGGCGGCCGCGCGCAGGTCGAACGACGGGTGGTCGAGAGCCCCGCGCAGCCCCTCGGCGGAGCGCGTGGTGGCGCAGCCCTTGAGCACGCGGGGCAGCC
>JBGASI010000583.1:0-4374 GCA_044229815.1 Vicinamibacteria bacterium
CGCGCTCGCGCTCGGCGTCGCGCGCGGCGGGGCGGCGCTGCCCGCGACGCCGCTGTGGCCGCTGTGCGGCTTCTGCGGCCTCGCCCTGAGCCAGCTCGTGCCGCTGCCGCGGGCCGTGCACGGCCTGCTGGCGCCCGGCTCGCTCGCGGTGTGGCGTCCCGTCGAGGCCGCCGCCGCGGCCGTGCTCGGCGACGGGCCGCGGCCGGTGTCGCTCGATCCCCACGCCACGCTGCGCGCCGTCGCGCTGACGAGCGCGCTCGGGCTGCTCGCGCTGCTCGCCGCCCCGGCCCTCGCCCGCGCGGGCGCGGCCGTGGCTGCGACGGCCGCGGTCGCCCTCGGCGGCAGCCTGCTCTCCGCCTACGCCATCCTGGCCCGCGCCCGCTGTGGGGCGCTGCTCTACGGCACGATCGCGGTGCCGACGGGCAGCCCGTTCGGCCCGTTCGTCAACAAGAACCACTTCGCGGGCTGGACCGCGATGGCCGCGCTGCTCACGGCCGGTCTCGCGGCCGGTCTCGTCGCGCGGGGGCGCGGGCGCTCGCGGGACTGGACGACGGGCCGGTGCGCCGTCGCCGTGGTGCTGTCGCTCGTGGCCGCGCTCGTGATGGCGCTGGGCGTGCTCGCCTCGCTCTCGCGCGGCGGGGTCGCGGCGCTCGCGACGGGAGCTGCGGCGCTAGGGCTGCTGCTGGGTCGCCGGCCCGCCGGAGAGCGGCGCCTGCTCCCCGTGCTCGCCCCGGCGCTCGGCCTGCTCGTCCTGGTGGTCGCGCTCACGCCGCGGGCGAGCCACGCGCGCTACGCCAGCCTGGCCGGCGCGTCGTTTCGCCTCGACACCTGGCGCGACGCGCTGCGCCTCGCGGGATCGAGCCCGCTCGTGGGCAGCGGCCTCGGCGCCTTCCACGACGCGTACCCCCGCTTCAAGGAGGGCCACGGGCTGGTGCGGGTCGAGCACGCCGAGAGCGACTACCTGGAGACGCTTGCCGAGACCGGTCTCGCCGGCCTGCTCTTCGCGTTCGCGGGCCTCGGGCTGCTGCTCATGCGCCCGCGCCGCGTGGACGGGTCTGCCGGCGCCGAGCTGGCGCGCGGCGTCGCGCGCGGGGGCGCAGCCGCCCTCGTGGCCCTTGCCGCCCACAGCGCGCTCGATTTCGACCTGCGCATCCCCTCGAACGCCGCCCTCGCGGCGCTCGCCGGGGCTGTCGTGGCCGGGTCGGCCGGAACCCGCGCGCGCCCGCTCGGGCGTCGTGGCTGCGCCGCCCTCGCGCTCGGCTGCGCGGCGCTCCTCGGCGCGCTCGCGGTCCTGCCGGACCGGCCGTGGCTCGCCGCTCGCGAGGAGGCGCGGCTGGCGGCGGCGGCCAGCGAGCCGGCGGTGCGCGAGCTGCGCCTCGAGCGCGCCGAGTCGGCGCTCGTGGCGCTCGTGCGCGCGCGCCCGGCCCACGCCGAGTCCTGGCTGATGCTCGCCGGGGCCCGGGCCGCCCGCGGCGACGCCGACGCAGCCGCCTCGCTCGCACGGCACGCGGTCGGGCTCGACCCGGAGCGACCGGAGCTGCGGGCCGCGGCCGCGCGCCTCGTCGCCCCACGCCGCCTTGACCGACCGGTCCCGTCGCGCTAGGTTCAGCCACCCGCATGTCCGACTGGAAGAGCCGGTGGCGCGCGATCGTACCGTTTCGCCGGCGCGACCCGGATGGCTCACTGGGCCTGACGGACGCGAGCCTGCCCGAGCCCTCCGCGGCGCCCGAGGGCGAAGCCACGCTCCCGGAGCCGGACGCGCCGCTGGCCGAGGCGCCCGCACCGCCTCCACCCGCGGAGCCGCCCGTCGTCGTCGAGGAACCCGTCACGGCTGCTCCCGAGGGGGAGGCTGCCGCGCCGGCGGCGTCGAGCCCGCCCGTCGCGCGCGAAGCGGAGCTCGAGGAGGAGATCCGCTCCCTGCGCGAGGAGCGCCGGCGCCTCGTCCACGAGCTGGCCGGCGAGCGCTCCGAGCGCCTGCGGCTGGAGGAGGAGGTGCGTGCCCTCTCCGACCAGGACCCGCTCACCGGGCTCGCCAGCGCGCGCCGTTTCCACGACCGGCTCGCGGTTGCGATCATCCACGCCCGGCGGGTGCGCCAGAAGCTCGCGATCGTGCAGATGGGCCTCGACAAGCTCGAGGCGGTCACCGACCGGCTCGGCGCCGGCCCGGGCGACGACCTGCTGCGCTCGGTGGCGCTCGCGCTCGAGAGCAGCCTCCGGCAGGGCGACACCATCGCCCGCTTCGGCGACGGCGACGCCTTCACGATCCTGCTGCCCGGGCTGAAGCGGGACGAGGACATCACGGTGATGGCCGACAAGCTGCGGCTCGCGTTGCGCAGCCCCTTCAGCATCGGCGGCCACGACGTGCAGGTGAGCGCCAGCTTCGGGATCGCCCTGTTCCCGGACGACGGCCAGGACAACGAGTCGCTGCTGCAGGCCGCCGCGCTCACGATGCAGGGCGTCCGGGAGCGCGGCGGCGACGGCTGGGACGTGCACGCGCCGCGCTCGCGCGCGATCGCCGCCGAGCAGCAGGCGCGCGAGGGCGCGCTGCGCCGCGCGCTGGCGAAGGGCGATCTCGAGCTGTACTGGCAGCCGGTGGTCGAGAGCGAGACCGGCACGATCGTCGGCATGGAGTCGCTGCTGCGCTGGCGCGCGGGCGAGGGCCTGGTGAACGCGGCCGACTTCGTCTCGCTCGCCGACGTCAGCGGCCTCGCCGTGCCGCTCGGCCAGTGGACGCTGCGCGCCGCCTGTCGCCAGGCGAAGAAGTGGCACGACGCCGGCCACGACAAGCTGGTCGTCTCCGTCAACATCTCGGTGCGCCAGCTCGCCCACGCGGCGCTCGTGAAGCTGGTGCGGCGCGTGCTCGAGGAGACCGGACTGCCGGCGGCCTGCCTCGAGCTGGAGGTCTCCGAGGGCGAGCTGCCGCGCGGCCCCGAGCTGGCGATCGAGCGGCTGGCCGAGCTGCGCCGGCTCGGCCTGCGCATCGCGCTCGACGACTTCGGCGTCGGCGAGAGCCGCATCGCCCACCTCTACCGCTACCCGATCGACACGCTGAAGAGAAGGGGTCGAGAGCGAGGCCCAGCGCGTGCTGCTCGTGCGCTGGCAGTGCGACTGCATGCAGGGCAACCTCTCTGGCCCGCCCGTGACGGCCGCCGAGGCCGAGGGCCTGCTGATCCGGCAGCGCCGCACGGGCCAGGAGGCGACGCTGCCGGCGAACCCGCCGTCCACCCCCCCGCCGTCCGCGCCCGCCGTCCGCCGCCTGCTGTAGCCTCGCCGGCGGAGGGGGCCCGCCGTGAACCGGGGCCGGTCGGGGCATACTAGCGCCGGTGAGCGACGAGGCACGCGACAAGACGGGCCGGTCCCGGCCCTCCCCCGGCTCGGACCGGGCGCCCGAGGGCTGGTACCTCGAGACGCTTGGCGAAGGCGGCGGGCTGCGGCGCGTGCCGCTGCACACGCTGCCCTTCCGCGTCGGCCGGCGCCAGGGGCTCGAGCTGGTGCTGCCGGCCGAGTCGGTGTCCAAAGTTCACGCCGAGCTGTACTGGGGCGGCGGCCTGCAGCTGCGCGACCTCGGCAGCACCAACGGGACCTTCGTCAATCGTGCGCTCGTCCAGGCCGCGGCGCTGCGCGAGGGCGACATCCTCCACTTCGCCGACTTCGAGTTCCGTCTCGGCTGGTCGAGCGACCCGGTCGTTGCCGCGCCGGGGGCCGAGGACGCCACCCCGACCACGGCCGTGCGCGGCAGCGGGCTGCCGCACCGCTTCGCCACGGGCACGCGCGAGCTGCGCGAGCTGCTGCACGACGGTCTCGTGACGATGGTCTTCCAGCCGATCCAGCTCGTCTCGCGCGGCACGACCGCGGCCTACGAGGCGCTCGGCCGCGGCCGCCACCCGGGGCTGCCCGAGGGCCCGGCCGAGTTGTTCCGGATCGCGGAGAGCATCGGGGCGGAAGCGGAGCTGAGCCGGTTGTTCCGACGCCGGGCCGTGGAGCTCGTGGCCGACCGCGGCGACATGCCCACGATCTTCCTCAACACCCACCCCTCCGAGTTCGCCCGGCCGGGGCTGCTCGAGTCGCTCGAGGAGCTGCGCCGGATCGCGCCGCAGCTCGACCTCGCGCTCGAGATCCACGAGAGCGTGCTGACGCGCCCGGCGGCGATCGCGGAGCTGCGCGCGCTGCTGCTCGAGCGCAACATCGCGCTCGCCTACGACGACTTCGGCGCGGGCCAGGCCCGCCTGCTGGAGCTGGCCGAGGCGCCCCCGCACTACCTGAAGTTCGACCGGCGTTTCGTCAGCGGCCTCGACCGCTCGACGCAGCCCCGGCGGCGGCTGCTGCAGTCGCTGCTCGCCCTCGCCCGCGAGCTGCTGGTGCGCACGGTCGCCG
>JBGASI010000049.1:0-14915 GCA_044229815.1 Vicinamibacteria bacterium
CCCCGCGGCCGCCGCGCGCGAGGCGTAGGCCTCGATCAGGCGGTCGTCCGGCGACTCGCCGTTCGGGTCGAGCAGCACCAGGCAGCCCACGTAGGACTCCGGGCTCGCGAGCGGGACGAGGAAGGTCTGCTCGGCCGGCAACGCGACTCCGAGCGACTCGGCCACGTTCAGCATGCGCTCCGGCGCCAGGCGGCGCGCGGCGGTCGAGGCGAGGTCGGCGGGCGCGGCGCGCCCGACCGCCGGCGCGAAGGCCTCGCCGACCGCTGCCGCGCAGCGTGGGCCGCGCGGTGTCTGCAGCACCAGCAGCCCGCCGCGGTAGCCGCCCACGCGGCAGGCGCCGTCGAGGATCGCCTGCCCGAGCCGCTCGCTCGAGTCGCCGCGGAAGACGCGCTGGTCGATCTCGATGACCTGCTCCAGCATCACGATGTAGCGCCGCAGCTGCGCGATGTGCTGGCCACGGGCGAGCGCCGCCCCGGCGGCGAAGGCGATCTGCTTGGCGCGGTGCAGCTCGGCCTCGGTGAAGCCGGACAGCGCCTGGCGCCCGGCGATCAGCAGGCCCACCAGCTCGCCCTCGTGCAGCAGCGGGAGAGCGGCCCAGGTGCGCAGCGCGGGCGTCGTCGCGAACGGCAGCGGGGCGGCCTCGGCCTCGGCGTCGGCGATCACGATCGGCTGCCGGGTCTCGCGCAGCAGCTCGATCCGGGGGCCGCTCAGCAGCTGGCCGAGCAGCGCGTCGCCTCCGTGCAGCAGCGCCGCCACCCGGAAGCCGGTGCCGGGCTCGAACGCGGCCACCAGACCGGCGTCGACCTCGACGATCCGCACGAGCTGGCGCAGCGCTTCCTCGAGGGCCTCGTCCAGGCGCGCCGGGCGGCCGATGGCCTCGACCACGTCGCGCATCTCCTCGGCCATCACCCGCCGCTCGCGCTCCGCCTCCACCGTCAACGAGGGGTCGAGCCAGCGTCGCTCGCGCGCGACCGACTCGCGCAGGGCGTCGAGCAGCTCGCGCCGGACGCTCTCGTCCTGGCCGGCGAGGCGCGCCTCGAAGTCGCGCAGCAGGCGGTCGATGTTCATGAAGGTGCCCGTGTGAGTGTACACCGCCTCGATCTACAATGGACCCGCAGTGACCCCGGAGCCCACCAGCCGCGAGCGCATCCTCTTCGTCTGCACCGCCAACGTGGATCGCAGCGCCACGGCCGAGGACCTCTATCGCTACGACCCCCGCTACGAGGTGCTCTCCGCCGGGGTCGCCCCGTTCGCGGTCCAGCGAGAGACGCGCGACCTGCTGCTGTGGGCGGACCGCATCTTCGTGATGAACGAACGCGAGGACCAGCACCGCACCCTGCTGCGCATCCGCTTCCCCGACGTCGACCGGCCGGTGATCGACCTCGACGTGCGGGACCTCTGGCGCCGCGGCAACCCGGAGCTGGTCACGTTGCTGCTGCGCCGGCTGAAGCCGCACCTCGGCGCGCCACAGCGGGCCCCGAAAGCCCCATAATCGAGGCGGAGGGCTAGACCTAACTGGTAAGGCAGGAGCCTTGAAAGCTCCCGGGCCTCCGGGCCCATGGGGGTTCGAGTCCCCCGCCCTCCGCCATCCCCCTTCCCGTAGTAGACTCCGCCCCCATCAAGGTCCCCGTCGCACGCCCCGTGTCCGTTCGGCCGCGCCCCGGCCCCGTTTCCATTGAGGAGGTCCGCTTGACGCCGATCCCGTCCCGCGTGATTCGAACCCTCGTCTCCTGCGCGCTGGTCCTGTGCGCCCTCCCGGCATTCGCCCAGCAGACGGGTGCCATCGCCGGCAAGGTGACCGCCAGCGACGGCTCGCTCCTGCCCGGCGTCACGGTCGAGGCCCGCGCCGACGTGCTGCCCGGCCCTCGCCTGACGGTCAGCGGGAGCAACGGCGAGTACCGCCTGCCCGCGCTGCCGCCCGGCAGCTACACCGTCAGCTTCAGCCTGTCCGGCATGCAGACGGCCACCCGCAAGGCCCAGGTGCAGCTCGCGCAGGAGACGGTCGCCGACGTCGTGCTCGGCGCCGGCATCTCGGAGACCGTCACCGTCACCGCCGAGTCCACGCTCGTCGACAAGGACTCGGCCACGATCGCGAGCGGTCTCTCCAGCCGCGAGATCAGGGACCTGCCGGTCGGCCAGGAGTACCGCGACCTGCAGAAGCTGATCCCCGGCGTGCAGTACAGCCAGGACCAGGTGCGCGGCCCGAGCGCGGGCGGCAGCGGGCAGGACAACGTCTACCAGTTCGACGGCGTCAACGTGACGCTGCCACTGTTCGGGACCCTGTCGGCGGAGCCCGCCTCCCACGACATCGCCCAGGTGACGGTGATCAAGGGCGGCGCGCGCGCGGTCGACTTCGACCGCTCGGGCGGCTTCTCGATCGACTCCGTCAGCAAGTCGGGCACCGGCGAGTACCACGGCCAGCTCAGCTTCCAGCTGCAGACCAACGCCATGGCGGCCGACCTCGCGAGCGGCAGCCTCTCCCGCTACGAGCAGGACCGCACCTGGGCGAACGCCAACCTGGGCGGGCCGATCCTGAAGGACAAGCTCTACTTCTACGGCTCCTACTACCGGCCGACGCGCACCCGCGACAACCGCGCCAACCTCTACGGCGACCTGCCGAAGTACACGAGCACCCGTAACGAGGGCTTCGGCAAGCTCACCTTCACTCCGAGCAAGTCGATCCTGCTCAACTTCAGCTACCGCGACTCCAAGCGCGTCGACGAGAGCGACCTGTTCGCCTCCAACTCCGCGGCCACCACCGGCACGGGCTCCGAGGCGCGGCTGAAGATCGGCACGGCCGAGGGCTCGTGGGTGATCGACCCGAAGAGCTTCGCCACCTTCAAGTGGACGCACTTCACGAATCGCACCCAGGGACGCCCCGACAACGTCGCCAGCGTCGACATCGCGACCGCGGTCGGCACCCGTCTCGACGTCACGACCCTCGACCAGCAAGGTCTGCTCTCGGTCCCCTCTCCGGTCTCCGGGCAGGCCGCCTACAACGCGTTCGTGCAGCCGCTGATCGACCGCTACGGCTACCTGCAGGACGGCACGCGCGTGGGCGGCGGGACCGTCGGCTACGGCACGCAGTTCGACAACGACGACTTCTTCCGCGACGCCGCGCAGGTCGGCTACAACCTCACGCTCGGCCGCAGCGTGATCCACGAGCTGCACGTCGGCTACCAGTGGTACACGGACGAGGAGGACCTCGAGCGCAGCTCGAACGGCTGGGGAGCGATCACGGTGCCGGGCGGCCGGACCAGCTTCCAGGGCACGCCCATCTACTACCAGACCGCCTTCCAGCAGCAGACGACCGGGCTCGTGCCGGTGATCCACTCCGAGTATCGCTCGCAGAGCCTCGAGCTCAACGACACGGTCAAGTGGCGCAGCCTGACCCTCAACCTCGGGCTGCTGGCGAGCAACGACACGCTCTACGGCCAGGGCCTGCGCGAGGACTCCTCGGCGCTCTCCGGTTACGTGCTCGCGCCGGGCAACAAGTACAAGATGTACGAGATCCCCTTCAAGAAGATGCTGCAGCCGCGGCTGGGCCTGACCTGGGCCTACAACGACAGGGACACCGTGTACGCGAGCTTCGCGCGCTACAACCCGGCGGCCAGCTCGCTGCCGCGCGCCGCTTCGTGGGACCGCAACCTGGCCACGACGATCCGCGGCTACTTCGACGCGAACGGCCTGCTCTTCGCCACCGACCCCGTCGCCTCCTCCTCGGGCAAGCTGTTCGTGCAGGACCTCGCGCCGCGCACGATCACCGAGTACCTGGTCGGCACCGCCCGCCAGCTCAGCCCTCGCTGGTCGGCCCGCGTCTACGGCCGCTATCGCGAGGGCGCGCACTTCTGGGAGGACACCAACAACGACGCGCGCGTGCGCTTCGATCCCCCGGCGGACATCCCGCGCGAGCTGTACATCTCGGACCTCGCCGCGCGCCGCGCCCAGATCGGCAGCGGCTCCTCCTACGTGATCGCCGAGCTCGACGGCGCCTACACCAAGTACTGGGAGGGCACGCTGGAGACCGAGTGGCGCGACGACAAGACCTTCGTGCGCGGCTCGTACACCTGGAGCAAGTACTACGGCAACTTCGACCAGGACAACTCCACGGTCGGCAACGACGCGAACATCTTCATCGGCTCGTCGAACATCGCCGACGACGCCGGGCGCCAGCTGTGGAACTTCAAGGACGGCCGGCTGCGCGGCGACCGGCCGCACCTGCTGAAGGTCTACGGCACCCGCCAGCTCGCCTGGCACGCCAGCGTCGGCCTGTACGGCGTCTTCCAGTCGGGCCAGCCGTGGGAGACCTGGAACTACGAGCCCTACATCGCCTTCACCACCTCGACCAACGAGTCGAACCGCTACGCCGAGCCGGCCGGCTCGCGGCGCGCGAAGTCGCACTGGCAGGTGGACCTCAACTACACGCAGAACATCCGCCTCGGCCGTCGCTACAGCATCCAGCTGGCGGGCGACCTGTTCAACGTGTTCAACAAGCAGACCGGTTACGACATCGAGCCGAGGGCGCACAACTCCATCTACGGGACGCCGCGGCTGTACTTCGACCCGCGCCGACTGCAGCTGGCGGCGCGCTTCCTGTTCTAGAGGGGCGTTCGAGCTTCGGTCGAGGGCCCGGCGCCGCGCCGGGCCCTCTTTGCGTCTCAGCGAGGGCTCGCGCCCCCGAACAGCCGCTCGCGCGCGACCAGTTCGCGTGTCGTCGCATCGGCGCCGCGGCGCGCCGCCTCGATGCGCGCCGCCTGGTCGGGCTCGCCCAGGAGCACGCTCACCTGGGCGCGCTTGAAGAGGGCCATGGGGTAGCCCGGGTGCCGGCGCGGCACGCGGTCGAGCGCGTCGCGGGACTCGGCCAGGCGGCGCTCGGCCAGGTACAGGACCCCCAGCTCCAGGTCGTGGGCGAAGGGCGCAGCCTGCAGGGCCCGGGCCTTTTCGAACGCGGCGAGCGCCTCGGCCGTTCGACCGGCCTGCATCGCCAGCTCGCCGAGGTGGCCGAGCTCGCCGGCCGACGGCGCCCGCAGGCTGTGCACCCGCTGCCACAGCCGCGCCGCGTCGCCCGGCCGGCCCTGCCGCTCCCGCACCCGGGCGAGCGCCTCGAGCGCCGGCAGCCGGTCGGGCGTTTCGGCGAGCACCCGTTCGAGCAGCGGCGCCGCCTTCTCCCACTCCCGTCCGCGCGCGTAGTGCAGCGCCAGGTACGCCCTCACGTCCGGCGTGCCGGGCGCGATCGCGCCGGCGCGCTCGAACGCCGCGAGGGCCTGCGCCGCGTGGCCGAGCGCCGAGTGCGCGGTCGCGAGGCGCAGCGCCGCGTCGAGGTTGTGCGGATCGGCCGCGAGGATCTTCTCGAGCAGCGGGACGACGCGCGCGTAGTCCTCGGCGACGAAGAGCGCGGAGGCCCGGTCCATGACCTCGAACAACCCCGCCATCTCGACGGGCCGCGGCGCGTCCTTTCGCACGACCGGCTGCGCTCCCGCGGCGACGTAGCCCAGCGTCGCGAGCTGTCGCGCCTGCTCCGCGTCGAGTGTCCCGGCCGCCTCCGGCGCCCTCGGCGCGGGCAGGGGGTAGTCGCGCAGCGCGGCGCGCGCCTCGCGGCGCAGGGGCGCGGCCTCGCCGAGGTCGTGCGCCTCCTTCGGGTCGGCCGCCAGGTCGTAGGCCTCGAGCCGGCCCGCGAGGATCGCCTTCTGCGCGCCGTCGACCGCCATCACCTGCGGCTGCCAGCCGTAGTCGAGGTGGGGCTTCATCGCCTCGCCCAGCACCGGCTCCGCCCGCTCGCGGCGCAGGCTGTCGGCGCCGTCGAGGCCGGCCCAGTCGAGGAGGGTCGGGCAGACCCGCCGGGCGCTCACAGGGACCTCGCCGAGCGAGGGTGCGACGCCCGGCCCGACGAGCAGCAGCGGCACGCGCATGGTCCCCTGGTACAGGAGCCGGCCGTGCTGCGCCTCGCCGTGCTCGCCGAGGCCCTCGCCGTGGTCGCCGACCACGACGATCGCCACGGCCCCGCCGGCGCGGGCCTCGAACGCGCGCGCCAGGCGTCCGAGCTGCTCGTCCATGGCGGCCACCTCGCCGAGGTAGGGGCTCTTCGGGTAGCGGCTCTTGAACGGCTCCGGCGGATGGTAGGGTGCGTGCGGGTCGTAGTAGTGCACCCAGAGCAGCAGAGGCTGCGAGCCCGCGCTCGCCAGGTGGGTGAGCGCCCGCTGTGTCGTCTCGCGCGACGAGCGCTCCGCCTGTCCGGGGGGCAGCGCGTCGTCGTAGACGTCGAAGCCGCGCGCGAGGCCGAAGCGGCGGGCGAGCACGAAGGACGAAACGAAGGCGGCGGTGCGGTAGCCGGCCTGCCGGAGGCGCTCGGCCAGCAGCGGCTGGCCTGCCGAGAGCGGGCGCGCGTTCTCGTGGACGCCGTGGCCGGCGGGGTAGAGCCCGCTCAGCAGCGACGCGTGCGCCGGCAGCGTCTCCGGCGCCGTCGCGTAGGCCTGGCGGAAGCGGCGTCCGCGCGCGGCCAGCGCGTCGAAGGCCGGCGTCTCGACGCCCTCGGCCTCGGGACCGATGGCGTCCGCCCGCGTGGTGTCGAGCGTGACGAGCAGGATCCAGGGTCGCGCGGCGGGTTCCACGGTGGCCCCGGCGCTGCGCTGCCCCCGCCCGCACGCCGCCGAGGCGAGCAGCGCGGCCGCGAGAACCGCGAGCGCCCCCCGGCCGACGCGCCGCGGCCCCACCTCCGTGATCGCGACGTTCGTGCTAGGCTTACCGATCTGGGCCATCCATGGGTCCCCTTCGGGGAATTCTGCCTCACGCGGAGAGGTGCTGGAGTGGCTGAACAGGACAGATTGCTAATCTGTTGTAGGGGGTAAACCTCTACCGGGGGTTCGAATCCCCCCCTCTCCGCCAAGTCGTGACCGCCTCTTGGTCCGACCTCCTCCGCCCCGGCCGCACGCCTTCGCCTTACCGATGCAGTGATATCATCGACTCAGTAAGGAGACGCGCGTGAGCTCCACGACCCTGACATCGAAGGGCCAGATCACCCTTCCCAAGGCCGTTCGCGATCGCCTGGACCTCAGGGAAGGCGACCGCTTGCGAGTCGCCGTGGGTACCGACGGGCGCGTCACCCTCGAACGTGAACGCCAACCACCGACCGGGGACGTCTACGGCCTGCTTCGGCGCCTGGCCGGAAGGCGCCCGGCCTCCGTGGCGCGGATGCGGGCGGCCGTTCGACAAAGGGCCGGGCGGAAGCACTCGGGGAAGAAGGGTTGATCGCTCTCGACACCAACGTCCTGGTTCGCTTCCTGGTGCGGGATGACGAGTCGCAGGCCACGCGTGCGCGTCGGCTGGTCGACCGATGCGTGGAGACCGGCGATGCCTGCCTCGTCAGCAACCCGGTGCTGTGCGAGCTCGAGTGGGTGCTCGAGAGCGTCTACGGCGCGTCACGCGCGGACGTGGCTTCGGCCGTGCGCGTCCTGCTCAGCACGCCCCCGTTCCAGGTCGAGGACCCGGAGCTGACGCATCGGGCGCTCCAGGCGTACTCGAAGGGAAAAGGCGACCTCTCCGACCACCTGCTCGGTCAGGTGGGCCGGTCGCGAGGGGCTCGCACCACCTACACCTTCGACCGGGACCTGCGCAGGTCCGAGGGGTTCACCCTTCTCTGAGATGACTCTCGCGGATTCGCTACACTCCCGACCGTGAGCCACATCCGGGTCGGGGTCGGCCAGGCGAAGAGGGTCCTCGCGCGGTACCTCCCGTTCCTGCCCTTCATCGCCCTCTCCACCTGGGTCTTCGTCGCCCTGGCCCGTGTCTTCCTGCTGCGAGTGAGCTACCCCCTCGACCTCGAGTGGATGGAGGGCGGTCTCCTCACCCACGCCCTGCGGCTCGCGAGGGGCGAGTCTCTCTATGCGGAGCCCAGCGTCGACTTCGTGAGCTTTCTCTACACGCCCCTGTATCCGGCGGTCCTCGCCGCGCTCTCGAAGGTGTTCGGTCTCTCGTATGCGCTGGGCCGCAGCGTCTCCATCCTGGCGTTCTGCGGCGCCCTGGTCGTCCTCGTCGCTGCGGCGCGTGGCGTCGCGCAGCAGTTCGAGTCGGAGGCGCTGCAGGCCTTCGCGACCGTGGCCGGGCTCCTCGGGGCCGCGGCCGTGTGCCTCGCCTTTCCCTTCACCGGGGCCTTCTACGACCTCGTCCGCTGCGACTCGCTGTGGCTGCTCCTCGTCTCGGCCGGGCTTTACAGCTGCTCCCGGGGCCGACCGATGCCGGGCGCGCTCCTCCTGGTTCTCGGGTTCTTCACGAAGCAGACGGCCGCGCTCTTCATGGTGGCGGCCGCCGTGTCGGTGGCCCTCGCCTCGGGCCTCAAGCGCGGCCTGGCGTTCTCTGCCGTCATCTTCGGCTCGACCGCCACGGCGATCCTGGCCGGCCAGTACCTCACGGACGGGTGGTTCTGGATCTACATCTACCGGCTCCACCAGAGCCACGAGACGCGGTTCGAGAAGATCTGGCCCGAGACCCCTCGCGTCCTGTTCGAATACGGGTTCGTCCTTCTTGTTCCCATCGCCGCGTGCCTCCTGCTCGTGGCCTGGCGGCGCAGGCTGTCGCGAAGGCTCTTCCACTGGGCCTGCATGGCGGGCGCCGGCCTCGCCACGGCGGCCGTGGGCAGCGCCACCCAGGGCGCCTACGACAACGCGTACATCCCGGCCGTCTACTTCGGAGCGCTCCTCTCCGCGGCGTGTGCGGTCGAGCTGACGGCGCTCGCAGTGGGCCTTGGCGCCTCGACGGACGCTGCGGTCTGGTCCCTTGGAGGGCGCCACAACCGTCCGCTCGGATCACTGCGAGCGTTCAGCTTCCTTGGCCTGGGGCTGCTTTCGGTGCACGCCGTGACCCGGTGGCAGGACCCCGCCCCTCAGGTCCCCAGCCAGCAGGACCGCGCGGAGGCGAGAAGGCTCCTGGCCCTCCTCCGCGAGCAGGGGCCGGAGATCTTCGTGCCTGGCCACCCCTTCTACAACGTCCTGGCAGGGGGGCGAGGGCACCTCCACGTCATGGGGGTGAACGACGTCTACGCCTGGCCCCGCTCGATCACCTCGGACTCGGCCCGCGACGCCGCGATCAAGGAGCGCTTTCGGAGCAGCGTGATGCGCTCCTTCAGCTCCAGGCGATGGACGATGGTCCTCAACGACGACTGCGGTACCCCGCGGCTCTTCGGTCTCAACGCGTACTACCGCCTCGCCGACGACCTGGCTCGAGGCGGGAAGGCTCCTCGGTCCCTGACGGGGTATCCCTGTTCGCCGCGGTACGTGTGGCTACCCCGCAGCTAGCGCACCCGCGCCATATGTATCCACATTACGCCTACACACAGCCGGGCATGCCAACCTCCTAACCGACACGCTTGACAATCCGATCCATTAGCGGATACTGACGAGCGTACTGGAGGTACGCAATGGCGCGGCGTGTCGACCTGATCGACCAGTTCACCGAGCTCGTGGTGGGCGCCGACGACCCCCGCCGACTCGCTGAACGCACACTCGAGGTCGTCATGTCGCTCCTGAACGGGCGCAGCGGCGCCGTGTTCACCTGCGACCCGACGCCTGTGCTGTTCGCTTCGCGCGGGATCGACCAGGCCGTGCTCGACATCGCGCCCGCGGTCTGGAGCATTCACCACGAAGGCTTCCGCCGCGGCGACACCTTCTATGCCGCCGACCGCGCGACCGATCGCCGCCTGCCCGCCGGGGCCGCCGAGCGGCCCGGCCCGGCGAGCTTCGCCATCGTGCCCGTGCTGCACGAGGAAGACCTCGTCGCGCTGCTGTACGTCGACAGCCAGGAGCCGCACTTCTGCGACGCGCACGACCTCGAGCGGCTCGCGAAGTTCTCGCGCATCATCGCCAAGTCGGTCACGGAGACGGCCCCGCCCCCGCGCGGCGGGCCCGACGCCTGGGAGACCTACCTCGAGCGCACGCCGGTCGAGGACATGGAGCGCGAGAAGCTGCTGCTGCTGCTCAACCGCAACGAGTGGAACATCGCGCGCGTCGCCCGCATGATGGGCGTCACGCGGCGCACGGTGTACCTGCGTCTCCAGCGCTACAACATCCCGCGCGAGCGCGTCCCCAAGTCGCGGCTCAAGTCCGTCTCCTAGACGACGGCCGACGGCGCTACAATCACCCCGCGATGCAGGGAGCGGGCGGGACACCGGGCGGCACCACCAGCTTCTTCGTGGGCCTGGCGATGGCCACCGGCGGTGCCTACCTGCTCACCCAGCGCGTGAGCGTCACGAGCGGCTTCTGGAGCCTGTGGGGAGGCCACAGCTTCGGCCTCTCGCTGCTGCCGCTGCTGGTGGGCGCGGGCCTGCTGTTCTACGACGGGAGAAGCCGCGCGGGCTGGCTGCTCACCGCCGGCGGGGCGCTCGTCATCCTGCTCGGGATCCTGATGAACCTGCGGATCTACTTCGAGCCGACGACCCTCTTCGACACGCTGCTGATGCTCGTGCTGCTCGCCGGCGGCCTGGGGCTCCTGGCGCGGGCGCTCCGCCCGCAGCAGCCGCCGCCGGCCCAGCCAGGCCCGTAGCCCGGCCGCAGCCGGCGTCAGTCGTTCTGCCGGCCCTTCGTCTGCAGCTTCGCCCAGGTGTCCTTGAGCGTCAGGGTCCGGTTGAACACGAGGCGCTCAGGGCGCGAGTCGGTGTCGGGGCAGAAGTAGCCGAGCCTCTCGAACTGCACCGTCTGCCCGACCGGCAGGGCGGCGAGCGCCGGCTCCACCAGGCAGCCCGTCACGATCTCCTCCGAAGCGGGGTTGATGTCGGCGAGCAGGTCGCCCTCCGCCCCCGGGTCGGGGCGCGTGAAGAGGTGGTCGTAGAGGCGCACCTCGGCGGGCACCGCGTCCTGCGCGGCGATCCAGTGCAGCGTCGCCTTCGGCCGCCGCCCGTCGGGCGCGTCGCCGCCGCGCGTCGCGGGGTCGTAGGTGCAGCGCAGCTCGACGATCTCCCCGCTCGCGTCCTTCACCACCTCGCGGCAGGTGACGAAGTAGGCGTAGCGCAGGCGCACCTCGCGCCCGGGCGCGAGCCGGAAGAACTTCTTCGGCGGGTCCTCCAGGAAGTCCTCGCGCTCGATGTAGAGCTCGCGCGCGAAACGCACCGTGCGCGAGCCCGCCGCGGGGTCCTCCGGGTTGTTGACGGCGAGCAGCTCCTCGACCTGTCCCTGCGGGTAGTTCTCGATCACCAGCTTCAGCGGGCGCAGCACGGCGAAGCGGCGCGCCGCGTCGCGATTGAGCACGTTGCGCACGCAGTGCTCGAGCATCGAGTAGTCGACGATGCCGTCGCGCTTGGCGACCCCGATCAGCGCCGCGAAGTCGCGCAGGCCCTCGGCGGGGAAGCCGCGCCGGCGGATCGCCGAGATCGTGGGCATGCGCGGGTCGTTCCAGCCGCGCACCCGCCCCTCGTTCACCAGCCGCAGCAGGAAGCGCTTCGAGAGCACGGTGTAGCTGAGGTTGAGCCGCGCGAACTCGTACTGGCGCGGGCGCGAGGGCACCGGCAGGTGCTCGACGAACCAGTCGTAGAGCGGCCGGTGGTCCTCGAACTCGAGCGTGCAGATCGAGTGGGTGATGCCCTCGATCGCGTCCGACTGGCCGTGCGCGAAATCGTAGGTCGGGTAGATGCACCAGGCGTCGCCCGTGCGCGGGTGGCTCGCGTGCAGGATCCGGTACAGCACGGGGTCGCGCAGGTTGATGTTGCCCGACGCCATGTCGATCTTCGCGCGCAGGACGCGCGTGCCGTCGGGGAACTCGCCCTTGCGCATGCGCGCGAACAGGTCGAGGTTCTCCTCCACGCCGCGCCCGCGGAACGGGCTCTCCCGCCCGGGCTCCGTCAGCGTGCCGCGGTACTCGCGGATCTGGTCGGCGGAGAGGTCGTCGACGTAGGCGAGGCCCGAGCGCACCAGGTGCGCCGCCCACTCGTAGAGCTGCTCGAAGTAGTCGGAAGCGTGGTAGAGGTGCTCGCCCCAGTCGAAGCCGAGCCAGCGCACGTCGGCCTGGATCGCGTCGATGTACTCCTGCTCCTCCTTGGTCGGGTTGGTGTCGTCGAAGCGCAGGTGGCAGCGGCCGGAGAACTCGCGCGCGATCCCGAAGTTGAGACAGATCGACTTGGCGTGGCCGAGGTGGAGGTAGCCGTTCGGCTCCGGCGGGAAGCGCGTCACCACGGTCTCGTGCCGGCCCTCGCGCAGGTCGCCGGCCACGATCTCGCGGATGAAGTCGGCCCGCTCGCGTTCCTCGCCGCCGGGGATCTCGGTGCCCATCTCAGCTCCTACCTGATGGCCTTCAGCACGTCGGCCGCGTTGCGCAGGCGCCGGCGGCAGGTCTCCTTGCCGAGCACGGCGAGCGTCTCGAACAACGGCG
The DNA here is from genome assembly GCA_044229815.1 of Vicinamibacteria bacterium. Classification (GTDB taxonomy): domain Bacteria; phylum Acidobacteriota; class Vicinamibacteria; order Fen-336; family Fen-336; genus DATBSL01. The sequence continues at coordinate 12,349 of JBGASI010000049.1, forward strand.
GCGAGGCCGGCCGACCGGTGACGGCGACGCGCACGGCCATGAACAGCTCGCCGACCGTCCAGCCGGCCTTCTCGGCGAAGCGCCGCAGCGCCGGCTCGAGCGACGGCGCGCCCCAGCCGAGCAGGGGGTCCACCTCCTCCTCGAGCAGCGCGCGCAGCGCCTTCGACACCTCGAGCGGCGTCCGGCCCTTCGGCACCAGCGCCTTGAGCGCCTCGGCGTCGTAGACGAGCTCCCCGGTGAAGAAGAAGGAGGCGTACTCGAAGAAGCCTTCCAGCGTGTCGATGCGCTCCTGCACGAGCGGCAGCACCTCGAGCAGACGGGCGTCCGAGAGCGGTTCCCCGCGCAGCCGCGCGAGCAGCTCGGGAGGCGCCAGGCGGCGCAGGTACTTGCCGTTCAACCAGCGGAGCTTCTCGAGGTCGAACACCGGGCCGCCGAGCGAGATGCGCTCGAGCGAGAAGGCGGAGATGAACTCCTCGAGCGGGAACTCCTCGTGCTCGTCCGGCATCGCCCAGCCCATCAGCGCGAGGTAGTTGAGCAGCGCCTCCGGCAGGTAGCCGGCGCGCCGGTAGAAGTTCAGGCTGACCGGGTTCTTGCGCTTCGAGATCTTCGAGCGGTCGGCGTTGCGCAGCAGCGGCAGGTGGCAGAAGACGGGCGGCTCCCAGCCGAAGCCCCGGTAGAGCGTCACGTGCTTCGGCAGCGACGAGAGCCACTCCTCGGCGCGCACCACGTGGGTGATGCCCATCAGGTGGTCGTCCACCACGTTGGCCAGGTGATAGGTGGGGAAGCCGTCGCTCTTGAGCAGGACCTGGTCGTCCACCTGCGCGTTGTCGAAGCGCACCTCGCCGCGCAGCAGGTCCTGCACCACGACCTCGCCCTCGCGCGGCATCGCCAGGCGCACGACGTGGGGCTCGCCCCCGGTGCGCCGGCGCGCCGCCTCCTCCTGCTGGACGGCGCGGCACAGGCCGTCGTAGCCGAAGTTCGCCTTGCGGGCCTTCTGCTCCTCGCGCAGCGCGTCGAGCCGCTCGCGCGTGCAGAAGCAGGGGTAGGCCGCGCCGCGCTGCACCAGCTCCTCGGCGCGCTCGCGATAGATGCCGGTCCGCTCGCTCTGCCGGTAGGGCCCGCAGGGCCCGCCGACGTCCGGGCCCTCGTCCCACTGCAGCCCCAGCCAGCGCAGGGCCTCGAAGATCATCGTCTCGCTGGCCGTGGAACTGCGCTCGCGGTCGGTGTCCTCGATGCGCAGGACGAACTGCCCGCCGTGCCGCCGCGCCAGGGCGTAGTTGAACAGCGCCACGTAGGCCATCCCCACGTGGGGATCGCCGGTGGGACTCGGGGCGATGCGTGTTCGGACCGTCATGGCAACTGGCGAGGCTATCACAACGCCCGCGGGCCCGGGCGGGCCTCGGCGCGCTCACCGGCCGTCCCGCGGCTCAGTGGGCGACGGCCGCGCGGGGCAGCTCGCGGAAGCGACCGTCCTCGAAGCGCAGCACGGGGAACATCTCCGCGTCGTCGCGGGCGCCGAAGACGTGGTCGAGCGCGCCCTGCCGCTCCAGGGCGGCGTGCACCGCCTGGAACTCGCGACTGATCTCCGCGCGCGCCGGCTCGAGGCTCGGCCCGAACGTGTAGAACGCCAGCAGCGGGCCGGCCCGACCGCCGCCATCGCGCCGCCGCGGCGCGCGAGGCACAGCGTCGGGAAGGCCAGGAACGCCTCGGGCGCGCCGCCGGTGCACGAGCGGCAGGCGTAGGCCGCGTTCTCGGCCGGGGCGAAGCCCCCGACTCGCGCGCGATCGAACACGGCGAGACTCGCGCCACGGTGCTCGTTGTTCACGCCGCCGACCACGAGCACCCTTCGCCCGCGCCAGGCGAGCTCCTTCACGACCTCGACGTAGCCGTTGCTCCAGTACTCGCTGCGCCCGCGGCCGTCGAGTCCGGGCTCGACGAGCCGCGTCGGGAACCAGAGGGTGTGGGTGTAGGCCACGAAGAGCGTCGGCCGGCCCGCGGCGTCGTGCGTCACGAACGAGTGGTGCGCGAGCCACGGGCCGCCGTACTCGTCGCCTCCAAAGCGGACGCTGCCCCCGGGCCGGAAGCAAAACACGAGCCTACCGTCGGCGCGGAAGCAGAAGAAGCTCCGCTCCTCGCGCCGGCGGGTCGACGGTATCACCAGCACCTCGCTGTGCCCGTCTCCGTCGACGTCGGCGAAGCGCACCGGCGCCACGGCCTCCGAGTGGTAGTGATCCAGCGTGTGGGGCTCGACGTCGAAGCCGAACTCGTGCTCGAACAGCAGCAGCCCGTCGGTGCCGAAGACGGTAAGGCTGCGTCCCCCGAGGCGCCACGAGGCGGGCTCTCCCGGCGGTTGGCGCGTCGCCCAGAGCCGCCAGGCGACGACGGCGGCAAGCGCCACGATCAGCAGGAGGACGACGGCCCCGGCGATCCGTCGCCGCCCGGCCGCCCCGCCGCCGACTGGGCCCGGGGCAAGGCCGGGATCGAGCGGTCCCTCCTCGGCCTCCTGCAGGCCCGTGCTGGACCACGCCTCGAGCTGGTCCCGGTAGGCGAAGACGATCTCGCCGCCC
>JBGASI010000584.1:0-3042 GCA_044229815.1 Vicinamibacteria bacterium
ACCGAGATCCTCGACGACGCGTTTCGGCGGACGGGCGCCGACATGCTCGTCAGCTTCGAGAACACCCACTCGAAGCACTACGCCACCGCCGGCTACCCGGCGATCACGGTCCCGCTGGGCCTGCGGGTCAAGGGGAGCGCGATCGAGCCCCTCGGCCTCACGTCCGTCGGCATGCCGGCGGGGATCACGTTCATCGGCAAGGGCGGCGACGACGCGCGGCTGCTCGCTTTCGCGTACGCGTTCGAGCAGGCCACCAACCTGCGCGTCGTGCCGACCCTGCGTTAGGCCTTTCACCGCACCCAGGGAGCTGACCCATGTCTTTCCCGAATCGGGCCCTCGCCGCTGCCTTTGCCCTCCTCGCCGTGGTCCTCGTCGCAGCGCCTGCCGCCGCGCAGCAGGAGCCGCTCGGCAAGTACTCGACCCGGGCCGCGCTGATGCCGATCGGCGAGGACCCGGAGAGGCCGACGGCCGAGCTGTTCTACACGGCCTACACGCTCGACGGCGCGGACGTCGCGCGACGGCCGATCACGTTCTGCTTCAACGGCGGGCCCGGGGCGGCCAGCGTCTACCTGCACATGTCCGCCCTCGGCCCGATGATCCTCGACGTGCGCCCGGACGGATCGCTGCCCTCCGTGCCCGCGAAGCTGGTGCCCAATCCCCACACCTGGCTGCAGTTCACCGACCTCGTCTTCATCGACCCGGTGCAGACGGGCTACAGCCGCGCGCTGCCGGCGCCCGGCGGCGCGGCGGGCGACCCGGCGCCCTACTTCGAGGCCGAGGCCGACCTGCGCAGCCTCGCGCAGTTCATCCGCCGCTACCTCGACCAGTACAACCGCTGGGCCTCGCCCAAGGCGATCGCGGGCGAGAGCTACGGGGGGCTGCGCGTGGCGGCGCTGTCGCGGCTGCTCATGACGGAGTACGACATCAACCTCAACCGGGCGGTGCTCGTCTCGCCGCTGCTCAAGACGACGCTGCCGCCGGAGGACGCGCGCTACAGCCTCGTGAGCACGATGACGATGCTGCCCAGCATGGCGGCCATCGCGGCAGCCCACGGGCGCGGCGTGCTGCCGTCCGATCCGGCGAAGCTCCCGCAGGCGCTGGCGGAGGTCGAGAGCTTCGCGCTCGACGAGTTCGTGCGGGGCCTCGCGCGCCTGGGCCGGGCGCCCCAGGCCGAGGCGGACGCGCTCTACGCGCGCGTGGCCGGGATGATCGGCCTCGACGCGAAGCTGGTGGCGCAGCAGCACGGCCGCATCGGCTCGGACGTCTTCGTCAAGAGCCTGCTGCGGGACCGCAACCAGATCCTGGACCGCTACGACGGGCGCCAGGCCAGCGACGACCCGCTGCCCGAGCGCCCGGAGCTCGCATCGCTCGACCGGATGCTGACCGTGCTGAACGGCGTGCTGTCGGGGCCGTACTTCGACTACCTGAGCCGGACGGTCGGCTACAGGAGCGACCGCCGCTACATCATGCTCAACGTGCAGGCCAACCGCCGGTGGAACCGGGGCAGCGACATGGGCTCCCCGGACGACCTCGCCTACGCGCTCACCCTGAACACGGACCTCAAGGCGCTCGTGGTGCACGGCTACCACGACCTGTCGACGCCCTACTTCAAGAGCCGCTACCTGCTCGAGCAGAGCGTCTACGGCCGGAACGCCCGCCAGCGGCTGTCCTTCGGCGTCTACCCCGGCGGCCACATGTTCTACCTCAACGGCGCCAGCCGGGCCGAGCTCTTCAAGGACGTGGCCGCCTTCTACAAGTAGGCGAGGGGCGGGGCGCTGCTCCCTCGCTCGATGGCGGCAGCTGCGCGACGAGGCGCCGATGGGCGACGTGCCGGTACGCGCGGTCGACGAGCCAGGCCACCATCGCCCAGTCGGGCTTGTGGTCGAGGGCGACGCCGACCCAGCCGCTGGCGCCGACGTAGGGCGGGCGGAAGAAGCGCTCGGGATCCGACTCGACGAGGCCCTCCTGGACGCCGGGCGGGGCGGGCAGCCAGACCGAGAGGTGAGGCGCGCCGTGGTGGTGGTCGTCGAGCATGGCGAACACCTTGCCCTTGCCCGCGAACCACGTCGGCGCGCCGTGCGAGGTCTTCTCGATGGCCTCGGGCAGCGCCAGGCAGATGGCGCGCAGGCGGGAGAGGGGGTCTCTGGGGCCAGGCATCGGGGCCGCCGCGCTCAGCGCCGCTTCAGGTACAGCACGGCGTCGCCCGTGTAGGGCGCGGTGACGACGGCGTAGTCGCCGCCGACGAGCGGCTCGGGGCCGGCCAGGCTGCGGCCGAGGGCCGGGATGAACCACTCGACGGCCAGCGGGGCAGCGGCGTCGCGCAGGTCGAGGGTGGCGGTGCCGCCGCCGGGAAGGTAGAAGAGGTACTCGACTCCGGGGTTCGCCAGGCAGTAACGCGTCGAGCCGAGCTCGGCGTGCGGCGTCATCCGCGCGAGGTCGACACGCTCGGCGTAGCGGCGGATGTAACCGAGGTTGAGGCGCACGGGCTCCCAGTCGGGGTAGTCGGGCACGTCCTTGCTGATGCCGCCCTTGAGGAACATCCAGCCGGTGCTCTCGCGCTCGAGATGGCCGATCGGCGCCCAGGGATCCATGAAGAGCAGGTTCATCCCGCGCAGGAAGCTCTTCCAGGCCCAGCCGGGGTTGCCGCCGTGGCCCCAGAGGTGGTCGGTGTCGCTGACCACGACCTTGGCGCCGTCCGTGGCGGGCGGGTCCTCCCTGTAGTTCTGCACGAAGGCCGAGCCGGGCAGGATCCAGTCCATCGGCTCGTCGGCCGGCGAGATCCAGTCCGCCGTGCTCGCGAAGAGCGCCGCGTTCCACATGCGGGGCGCCACGCGGTGGGTCATCCCGATCGGATGCTGTTTCGCCCGGCCACGCTCGTAGCCGCGGACGAAGTCGATCATGTGGTACTGCCAGGCGGTCGCCCCGCCCTCGTTGATGATCTCGTAGAGGACGTTGTCGAGGTCGCCGACCGTGTCGACGATCTTGCGCACGTACGCCTCCTGCCGCGTCAGGATGCCGGGGTTGCCGAGGCTGTGCAGGGTC
>JBGASI010000585.1:0-3037 GCA_044229815.1 Vicinamibacteria bacterium
GCTGCTGCTCGGGCTGTTCGTGCTGCCGGTCGGTCCCGTCGCCGGCCCGGCCAGCATCTACTGCGGCGTGAAGGCCCTCGCGCAGAGGCGCCGCGCCGGCGACCTGGGCGCGCCGCCCGGGGTGTGGCTGTCGTTCCTGCTCGGCGCCGCCGTCAGCGTGGGCGGGGTCGCCACGCTCGTCTGGATCTTCCGCTAGGAGGGACCGTGGCCGCGACTCCCGCTCGACGCTGGCGGCTCGGCAGCAGCAGCCGCATTGGCCTCGCCTCCACCCAGGAGGTCTACCGCACGCCGGACGCGATCGAGGCCCACGAGATCGAGGGCAGCGACGTGAGCTGCCGCCGTGTGCTGCTCGACGAGGTGCTGCTCGTCACGATCCACCGGGCCTACGGCCTGCCCTTCGTGTTCGCGATGCTGGCGCTCATCACCGTGCTCGGGTCGATCGGCGCCTTCCTGACGCTGGCCGACCGCTGGCTGGGCCTCGGCTGGCTCGCTCTCACCACGCTGCCCCCGTTCGTGGCGCTGGGCCTGCGCTTCGCCCTCGGAGTCGACGTCGTCACGGTGTTCGGCCGCCGCCCCCGGGTGCGGCTGGCGTTCTGGTTCCGCAAGGCCGCGGCGCGCGACACCCTCCACCTCGTCTGCCGTCTGGCACGCGAGCGCCAGCAGCGCCTCGCGCGCCAGGCCGCGGCCGCGCCGGCCCCGCCGGCCTGAACCTGGCCTCAGTCCTCCGCGGGGACCTGCCGGAACAGCTCGAGCGCGAAGGCCAGGTCGACGTTGCCGCCGGAGAGGATCACCCCGACGCGCTTGCCCGCGACCGCCAGCTTCCCGCGCAGCGCGGCCGCCAGCCCGAGGACGCCGGTCGGCTCGACGACGAGCTTCATCCGCTCCCAGGCGAAACGCATCGCGTGGACCAGGTCGGCGTCCGAGACCGTCGCCATCTCGTCCACGTTCGCGAGCACGAGCGGGAACGTCAGCCGGCCCAGCGACGGCGTGCGCGCGCCGTCGGCGATCGTGGGCGGGTTGTCGACCGTGTGCAGCACGCCGCTGCGGAACGAGCGCGTCGCGTCGTCCGCCGCCTCGGGCTCGACCCCGATCACGCGGCAGCCCGGCGAGAGGGCGCGGGCCGCCAGCGCCGAGCCCGAGAGCAGCCCGCCGCCGCCGCAGCAGACGAGCAGCAGGTCGAGTGGCCCCGTCTCCTCGATCAGCTCCCGGGCCGCCGTGCCCTGGCCGGCGATCACGTCCGGGTGGTCGTACGGCGGCACGAGCACCGGGTCGCCCTCGCCGCGCAGGCGCTCGGCCACCCGCTCGCGCTTCTCCCGGGCCGGGTCGTAGCCCACGATCCGCGCGCCGTAGCCCTCGGTGGCGCGGCGCTTGGCCGCGGGGGCGTTGTCGGGCATCACGATCGTGGCCCGGGTCCCGAGCAGCCGGCTGGCCAGCGCGATCGCCTGGGCGTGGTTGCCCGACGAGTAGGTCAGGATCCCGCGCTCGCGCTCGGCCGGCGCGAGCCGCGCCACCGCGTTGTAGGCGCCTCGGAACTTGAACGCGCCCGCCCGCTGCAGGTTCTCGCACTTGAGGAACAGCCGCGCGCCGAGGCGCTCGTCGAGCGTGCGCGACGTGGCGACGGGCGTGCGGTGGGCGACTCCCTCGATGCGCCGGGCGGCCGCGACCACGTCCTCGAAGCGGACCGGCCTCTCCTCGCTGGACATGGCCGCACGCTAGCAGATCGGCCGCGGCGGCGCACGCCGCCGAGCCGGCGTCCTTGCCGAGCGCGTGCGGGCGCACGTAGGATGCCGTGACTGCGAGGGACTGCATGAGCGAGCCGACGAAGAAGGTGGTCGTGCTGGGCGCGGGCATGGTGGGCGCGGCGATGGCGCGCGACCTCGCCGCGGACGCGGGGCTGCGCGTCGACGTGGCGGACGTCCGGGCGGAGGCGCTGGAGCGGGTGTCCGGCCAGGCGCGCGGCCTCGGCAGGGTCCGGGCGGACCTCGGCGACCCCCTCGCCGTGCGTCGGCTGGTCGCCGGCTACGACCTGGTCGTCGGCGCGCTGCCGAGCGTCATCGGCTTCCAGACGCTGCGCGCCGTGATCGAGGCCGGCCGCGACCTCGTGGACATCAGCTTCATGCCGGAGAACGCGCTCCTGCTCGACGCCCTGGCGCGCGAGCACGGCACGACCGCCGTCGTCGACTGCGGCGTGGCGCCCGGCCTGTCGAACATGATGGCGGGCGCCGCGGCGGCCCGGCTCGACGCCTGCGACAGCGTCGAGATCTACGTCGGCGGCCTGCCCGTGGCCCGGCACTGGCCCTTCGAGTACAAGGCCGGCTTCGCGCCGTGGGACGTGCTCGAGGAGTACACCCGGCCGGCGCGGCTCGTCGAGCACGGCCGGGTCGTGGTCAAGGAGCCGCTCTCCGAGCCGGAGCTGCTCGAGTTCCCGGGCGTGGGGACGCTCGAGGCCTTCAACACCGACGGCCTGCGCACTCTGGTCGACACGCTGCAGGCGCCGTTCATGAAGGAGAAGACGATGCGCTGGCCCGGGCACGCGGAGCTGATGCGCGTGCTCAAGGACACCGGCTTCTTCTCGCTCGAGCCGATCGACGTGGCCGGGCAGAAGGTCCGGCCGCGCGACCTCACGGCGGCGCTGCTGTTCCCGAAGTGGACGTTCGCCGAGGGCGAGGCCGACCTCACCGTGATGCGGGTGAGGGTCGAGGGCCGCAAGGCGCGACAGCGCCTCGCGCACGCGTGGGACTTCGTCGACCGCTTCGACGAGGGAAGCGGCCTGCGCAGCATGTCCCGCTCGACCGGCTACGTGGCGACCTCGGTGGCGCGGCTCGTGGCCGGCGGCGGATTCCGCCGGCCGGGCGTCCACCCGCCCGAGACGCTCGGCGCGATCGAGGGGCTGCTCGAGCGCGTGCTGGCCGACCTCGCGGCGCGGGGCGTGCACTGCCGCGCCTCGGTGACGCAGCTGGAGTCGGCGCGGGCCCGGGGCGGGCCGGCCGGCCCGCCGCCCTTCAGACCACGACGGCCGTGGAGCCGCTCCCCTGCC
>JBGASI010000586.1:0-3032 GCA_044229815.1 Vicinamibacteria bacterium
CAGCACCAGCGCCGGGTGCGGCAGCGCCCGCGCCAGGTCGCCGCGCCGCAGGTCCCACACCCGCACGCTGCGGTCGCGGCTGCCGGAGACGAGGAAGCGCCCGTCGGGGGTGAAGGCGAGGCCGGTCAGCTCCGCGTCGTGGCCCGCGAAGCGGCGCAGCTCCCGCTTCGTGCGCGGGTCGAACAGGCGCACCGTGCGGTCCTCGCCTCCGCTCGCGATCTGCCGGCCGAGCGGGTGCACGGCGAGCGCCGTGACGTTGCCCTCGTGTCCCGACAGCACGCCGAGCGCGGCGCCGCTCTCGGGATCCCAGAGCCGGACCCTGCCGTCCCAGCCGGCGCTCGCGAGGACCTGGCCGTCGCCGGAGAAGCGCACGGCCGAGACGATCGCGCCGTGCCCCTCGAGGACGTGCGCGGCGGCGCCCCGCCGCAGGTCCCAGGTGCGCACGACGCCGTCGAAGCCGGCGCTCGCCGCCCGCACGCCGTCGGGTGCGACGTCGATGCCGGCGACGGTCTCCTCGTGACCTTCGAGGACCGCGAGCGGACGCCCGTCGCTCGCATCCCACGAGCGCAGCGTGCGGTCCCGCCCGCAGCTGAGCAGCTGCGCCCCGCCGGCCGCGAAGGCGACGCCGGTCACCGCGCCCTGGTGACCGCGCAGCACGAGCCTCGCCTCGCGGGTGCCGAGGGCGAACAGCTGTGCGCTGCCGTCGACGCCGCCGGTCAGCAGGCGCGCGCCGGCCCCGTCGATGGCGACGGCCAGCACCTGGTCGCTGTGCCCGTCGAAGCGCCCGTCCTCCCAGGCGGAGCCGAGCGTGTCGCGGGGCAGGCGCGCGCACAGCTCGTCCCACACGGCGAGCGCGGCGTGAGCGCGCTCGTGGCCCGGGACGGCCCGTGCCGCGCGCACGCGAAGGACGGCGGCGGCGAGGTCGCCCTGCGCCAGGGCGTGCCGGCCCTGCTCGACCTGGCTCGCGAAGGCCGTCGCCCGATCCTCCTCGTCGCTCGCCGAGGCCGGCCGGCACAGTGCCGTCGGCGGCAGCGCCAGCGGCGTTTCGCGCAGGCCGGTGACCGTCGTGCCGTGGGCCACCCAGAGGCTGCCGTCCGCCGCGCGCAGGATCGCGTGCACGCCGGCGTCGAGGCGGGCGAGCGACACGAGGCGGCCGCCGTCGGCGTCGAAGGCGCGCAGGGTGCGGTCGCTCGAGCCCGTCAGGATGCGTGCGCCGGACGGGGCGAGCGCGAGCGCCGTCACGGCCTGGGCGTGCGAGACGTAGCCGCGGACCAGCTCGCGCGAGCGCAGGTCCCACTCGTTGACGACGCCGTCCTCGCCGGCCGAGACGAGCCGTCCGTCCGGCACCGAGAGGGCGAGGGCGTGCACCCGGCCCTTGTGGGCGCGCAGCGTCGCCAGGCAGCGACCGTCCTCGAGCGACCACAGCCGCAGCTCCCCGTCCCGCGCCGCGGAGGCGGCGAGGCCCTCGCCCGCCGCGACGGCGCTGACGGTGTCGGCGTGCCCCGCCAGCTCGCGCACGACGCGGCCGCCATCGGTGTCCCACAGCCTCACCACGCGGTCCGAGCCGCCCGCGAGGACGAGGCCGCCGCCCGGCACCTGGGCGAGGCTGGTGGCGTGGCCGGCGTGCCGCGCGAAGCTCCGCAGCGGCCTCGCGCCGGCGAGGTCCCACAGCGTGAGCGGGGCGTTCTCGGCGCTCAGCAGCAGCGACCTGCCGTCCGGCAGCGCGAGCGCGCAGCGCAGGGGACCGTCGGGGACGCTGAACGTGCGCAGGAGCTGGCCGGTCGCCGCGTCCCAGGCCCGCAGCTCGCCGCCGCTGCCGGCGAGGACGGTCCGGCCGTCCGGCGTGGCCGTGAGGGCGCTGACGGCGCCGGCGAGGCCGCGCAGCGCGCGCCCGTGCGCGCGGGGCGGGGCCTGGGCGGCCATGCGGTCGCGCTCGAGGCCGTCGGGGGAACCGAGGGCGGCCGCGCGCTGGAACGCCGTCAGGGCCTCGGACGGCTGGGCCATCGCCAGGTGCAGCCGCCCGAGCAACTGCAGGGCGCGCGCCGAGGAGGCGTGCGACGCGCAGGCCTCGCCCATCAGGCGCAGCACCTCGGGGTCGGCCAGGCGCGCCTCGACCCAGACGGCGAGCGCCGCGTTGAAGCTGGCCTCGACGTGGTGGGGCTCGGTCGCCAGCGCGCGCCGCCAGACGCCGCCGGCCTCGACCGGGAGGCCGAGGTCCACGAGCGACGCCGCGCGGTTGTTGAGCGCGTCGGCCGTGCCCGGGCCGCCGGCCGGCTCACGGCGGGGGTAACGGCGACCCGTGGCAGCCTCCCACGCCTCGCGCAGCGCGGCGGCAGCCTCGGCCAGGTCGCGGGGCCGATCCTCGGGTCGCTCGCGGAAGCAGTGGCCCAGCAGGTCGGCCACGGGCTCGGGCATCGTCGGCCGACCGCCGGCCACGAGGCCGTCCCGCCGGTACGCCTCGAGGACTTCGGGGGCGGCCAGGCCGGACTCCCACGTGCGACCGCCCAGGAACAGCTCGAGCACCGACAGGGCGAAGGCCCACAGGTCCGAGCCGCGGCCGGTCTCGTCGCCGCGGGCGTGCTCGGGCGAGAGGTAGGCGAGCGTGCCGCCCACCGGGCCGCCGGGGGCGCGCGACCCGCCGGCCGCGCCCGCGGCGGTCCCGGCGCCGGGTACCCCCCGCGCCCGAGACAGGCCGAAGTCGGTGACCTTGGCGAGGCCGCTCGAGGTGAGCATGACGTTCGCCGGCTTGACGTCGCGGTGGACGAGGCCCCGCTCGTGCGCGTGGTGCAGGCCCCACGCGAACTGGATCGCCACGTCGAGCAGCGCCTCGAGCGAGTCGAAGCGGCGCGCGCGAATGGCCTCGCGCAGGCAGCCGCCGTCGGCGAACTCGGCGAAGACGAGGCGCACGTCGCCGCCCCGGCGCACGTAGTGGCAGGCGACCACGTGCGGGTGGAGCCCGAGGTTGACCCAGGTCTCGGCCTCGCGCTCGAACAGGTCGGCGCCGCCGGCGCCCTCGAGCACGGACGCGAGCG
>JBGASI010000587.1:0-3030 GCA_044229815.1 Vicinamibacteria bacterium
GCCGCGTGCATCGAGGTGGGCGGGCAGATCTCGTCGTTCCAGCCCCAGGAGTAGAGCCCCGGCGCCTTCACGCGGCGGGCGAAGTTGACCACGTCGTAGTAGGCGAGCGTGCGCAGCTTCGCCTCGGTGCGGTGGCCGTCCTTCGCGTCCTTCAGCAGGTGCGGCCAGCCGCCGGCGCGGCCGTGAAGGTAACCGGTCTGGTCCGAGAGCGCCGGGTAATACGGCGCCAGCGCACTCACGCGGGGATCGAGCCCCGCGGTGGTGATGGTCAGCGCCCCGCCCTGGCTGCCCCCGGTGACGACGAGGTTGCGACCGTCCCACTTCGGGTGGCTGACGAGGAAGTCGTCCGCGCGCAGGCAGCCGAGGTAGACACGGCGGTAGTAGTAGCGGTCGCGGTCGTCGAGGTCGAACGTGCCATAGCCCTGCCACGCGGCGAGGGGCCCGAACAGCAGAGAGTCGTAGACCTCCGCGGGCAGGTCGACGGGTATGCCGTGGATCCCCACCTGCAGCGTCAGGTAGCCCTTCTCCGCGAGCGACACGAGCCCGGAGTACGGGCGAGCCCCCGCGCCGGGCGGGTTCATCACGGCCGGGAACTTCCCCTCGGCCCTCGGCACCGCGAGGATGCCGTAGAAGCGGCTGGAGCCGCCCTGCGGGCGGCTGCCGACGTTCTGCAGGCTGACGTGGAAGACCTCGGCCAGCGCGGTGGACAGCTCCGGCTTCGGCGTCAGCCGAGCGTCGATCGGCAGCCGGGCGAGCTCGTCCTTCGCCGCGTTCCAGAACGCGTCGAAGTCGGGCGGGTTCGGGACGGTCGGCTCGATCCTCTCCGGCGCGAAGGCGGCCGTACCCACCGAGCGGTAGTCGCGGCCATCGACGCTCACGCTGGCCGCGCAGCGCAGGAACCCCGGCACCGTCAGCGTGCCCGCGTCGACGACCAGCGCCTCGGCGGTCAGGCTCGCCGTCCTCTCGGGCGCCGGGGGCAGCTGTTCGGGGCCGCAGGCGTAGCGCACGCTCGTGCCGACGAGGGCGTGGCCGTCGCGCGTGACGTCGATCCGGAAGCGGGCGGGCGCGCCGGGAGCGTAGGTCCAGTCGGCGCTCTGCGCCACGACGGAGATCCGAACGGCGCCCGTGCGCTCCTGCGCGAGCGCCCAGGAGCCGGCGAGCGCGGCGAGCGCGAGGACCAGGCCGGCGAGTTTCTTCATGAGCGTGCCTCCACGGCCGCGCATCATATGCCGGTCGGGCGCCCGACGAAGCGCCGCAGCACCTCCCGGGTGGGCTCGTCGACGTCCTCGAAGTGGAGCGCGACGCCGCGCGGGTGCGCCAGCGACTCGTCCTCGCCGAGCGCGAGGCGGACCACCCGACAGCGCAGCGTCAGCTCGAACCGCTCCGGCAGCATGAGCAGGCTCAGCGTGTGGACCTCGCCCACGGCGAGCGGCGCTCGGGTCGTGACGTAGGCGCCGGTCACGCTCACGTCGGCGAGGCCCACGATGTGGCTGCGGCCCTCCACTCCGAGCACGGCGCCGCGGCCGAACGGCAGCTGCCGCCGGTACGCCCGCCGCCGTTCCGGTCCTCCTCCGTCCGCGTCGTCTTCCGCGATCACGGTCCCTGGCCCTCGTCCGTTGCCGTCAGCCGCAAAGAGAGTGGTGGCGTCTTCGTCGATGATGGCGCGGGCAAGGGAGGCGAATCAAGACGCGACACCCGGGCACGGAAGCAAGGACCTTGCGGGCAGCCCCTAGGAGCGCGAGGTCAGCTAGGAGCGCGAGGACAGCAGCTCCTCGATCTGCGCGCGCGACGGCGCCGAGGGTTGCGCGCCGAGGCGCGTGACCGCGAGCGCCGCGGCGGCGTTCGCGAAGCGCACGGCCTCGAGCAGCGGGCGGCCCTCGACCGTGGCCACGGCGAAGGCCCCGCAGTGGACGTCGCCCGCGGCCGTGGTGTCGACGGCCGTCACCTCGAACGTGGGCACGAGCGCGCGAGCGCCCTCGGTCGCGACGAAGGCGCCACGCGCGCCGAGGGTCAGCAGCACGGTCTTCGGCCCCTTCGCCAGCAGGGCCGTGGCCGCCGCCTCGATCTCGGCGTCGCTGCCGACGGGCCGGCCGGTCAGGAACTCGGCCTCGGTCTCGTTCACCGCGAGGCAGGCGAGCCGCGCGAGCGTCGCGTCGGCGACCGGCCGCGCCGGCGCCAGGTTCAGGACCACGGGTCGGCCGAGCGACGAGGCCAGTTCGACCGTGTGCGCCAGCGTCTCGGGCAGGATCTCGCACTGCGCGACGACACAGGCGGCCTCCGCGATCGCGTCGCGCGCGCGGTCGACGTGCGCCGGGCTGAGCCGGTAGTTGGCGCCCGGGGCCACCGAGATGTAGTTGTGCCCCTCGCCGCCGATCATGATGAGAGCGGTCCCGGAGGCGACGCCGGGCTCGCTGAAGACGTGCCGGGTGTCGATCCCGTCCTGCGCCAGGCTCCCGACCACCTGCCCACCGTAGGCGTCGTCGCCCACGCAGCTGACGAAGACGACCCGGCCGCCGGCGCGCGCGGCGGCGACGGCCTGGTTCGCGCCCTTGCCGCCGAAGGTCTGCAGGAACGTGGCGTCGCTGACCGTCTCGCCGAGCCTCGGCAGGCGCGCCATCTTCATGATCAGGTCGATGTTCGAGCTGCCGACGACGACGATGCTGCCGCTCATGGGGTGACTCCCGGGGCTGCCGGAGCTAGACGAGGCGCGCGGCGATGATCATGCCGAGCCCGCCGATGAAGAGCACGAACATCGCGCCGATCAGGCCGGACGTGCCTGCGGGCGCGCCCTTGAACTCCTTCCAGACGAAGACGCCCCAGGCCGCCGCCACCATCGTGGCGCCCTGGCCGAGGCCGTAGGAGATGGCGAAGCCGGCCTGCTCGGAGGCGATCAGGCTCATCGTCATGCCGAAGCACCAGATGAAGCCGCCCAGGATCCCGACGAGGTGCAGCCAGGGCGTGCCCTTGCTGAAGTACTCGCCGTAGCTGGTGGCGGCGCCCGTGACCGGGCGGTACATGAAGAAGCTGTTC
>JBGASI010000588.1:0-7311 GCA_044229815.1 Vicinamibacteria bacterium
GCTCGCTCTTCAGCGCCAGCGCGAGCAGGGTCGCCGGGTCCTCGATCCGCGACAGCGCGAGCAGGCGCGTCGGCGCGTCCTCGGACTCGCGCACGATCGCGGCCAGCGCCTTGGGGTCGGCGAGCGCTCGCACCGCGGCCTCGCGCACGGCGGGCAGCGCGGCGCCCCTGGCGATCGCGCCGATCTGCCGCGCGTCGCGCAGCGCCGCGAGCGCCTGCCTGGCGGCGGCCTCGTCGTGCCCGTGGAGGGCGAGCTGCGCCAGGCGCACCTCGGCCTCCTCGCGCACGTCCTGGTCCTTCTCGTCGGCGAGGATGCCGGCCAGCACGTCCGTCTCGAAGACCTTCTTGACCGCGGCGCGCCGGACGCGCGGGTCGGCGTCCTCGCGCGCGATCGCCACGAGCGTCTCCCGGTCGGAAGAGGGCAGCCGCAGCACCGCCTCCGCGCGAACGCCGGCGTCGGGGTGCTGCCACTCGGGCTTGCTGCGGAACCGTTCGATGAGCGTCTTCAGGGTCGTCTCCACCACGGCGGCCTCCGGGTCTCCGACTATACTCCAAGGCTGCTCAGGGGCGCGGCTTCGCCCCGTCGAGTTGCTCGATGCTGGCGGTGGACGCCGGCCGCGTCGCCTGCAGCCTGCGGGCCACGGCCTCGGCCTCGCGCAGCACCCGGAGCAGGTTGCCGCTGGCGAGCTTGCCGAGGTCCTCGTCGCTCCAGCCGCGGCGCACCAGCTCGGCGAACAGCCGCGGGTAGCCCGACACGTCCTCGAGGCCGCTCGGCCACGAGTCGTTGCCGTCGTAGTCGCCGCCGAGGCCGACGTGGTCGGCGCCGGCCACCGCCCGCACGTGGTCGACGTGGTCCGCGACCTGCGCGATCGTGACCTCGAGCTTCGGCATGCGGGCCGCGATCTCCTTGCCGATCGCCTCGCGCCGGACCGGATCCTCGATCCCCTTCACGCGCTCGTCGTACTCCTTCCACAGCGGCGCGCTCGCGCGCGCGAACTCCGGCGAGACGAACGCGCTCACGAAGGTGACCATCACCAGGCCGCCGTTCGCCTTGAGACGCGCGAGGATCGCGTCGGGGACGTTGCGCGGGTGGTCGCACACCGCGCGGGCCGAGGAGTGGGAGAAGACGACCGGCGCCTCGGAGACGCGCAGCGCGTCGTCCATCGTCTCTTCCGAGACGTGCGAGAGGTCCACCAGCATGCCGAGCCGGTTCATCTCGCGCACCACTTCTTCGCCGAAGCGCGTCAGCCCGCCGTGGCGCGGGGCGTCGGTCGCGGAGTCGGCCCAGTCGAGCGTCCTCGAGTGCGTGAGCGTCATGTAACGCGCGCCGAGGTCGTGAAACGCGCGCAGGGCGCCGAGCGAGTTCTCGATCGCGTGCCCGCCCTCCATGCCGAGGAGCGAAGCCACCTTGCCCTCGCGCATCGCGCGCTCGACCTCGTCGGCGCTGGTGGCGAAGGCGAGCCGGTCGGGGTAGCGCGCGATCATCCGCCGCGCGATGTCGAGCTGCTCGAGCTGCACCCGGGCGAAGCCGCTCTCGAGGTCGGCGGGCACGTAGACCGACCAGAACTGGCCTCCCACGCGCCCGGCGCGCAGGCGCTCGAGGTCCGTGGCCCCCTTCGTCCGGGTTCGCAGGTCGTAGGCCGCGACGTCGCGGGGGGCTGTCGCGCTCTCGCGGATCGCCCACGGCAGGTCGTTGTGGCCGTCGACCACGGGGTGGCGCTCGGGTGGAGTGTACCCGAGCCAGCACATGCACCGAGCGTCCAGCAGCTTGAACGAAGAGCGCGAAGGGCCGCTGCTGTTCCTGCGCTTCGGCGTCTTCGAGCTCGACGTGCGCAGCGGCGAGCTGCGGCGCCAGGGCTCGCTCGTGCGCCTGCAGCCGCAGCCGTTCAAGGTGCTGGTGCTGCTCGCGAGCCGGCCGGGCGACGTCGTCACGCGCGAGGAGATCCAGGCCGAGGTCTGGCCGGCGGGCACGTTCGTCGACTTCGAGCAGTCGCTCAACTTCTGCATCCGCCAGATCCGGGCGGCCCTCGGCGACAACGCCCTCGCCCCGCGCTACGTGGAGACCCTGCCGCGCCGGGGCTATCGCTGGGTGGGCGGGGCGGTCGAGCGGGTGAACGGGCCGGCCGAGCGCCGCGAGTGGCCGCGCGCCGTGGTGCCGGGGGGGCTGGACGCCGTATCGGGCGCGCCGGAGGCGCCCGAGCCCGACGACGCGAGCGCGACGGTGGCGCTCGACCCCGCGCCGCCCACGCGCGCGGGGCTGGCCGCGCCATCGGGCACCGTGCGCCGCCGCTGGCCGGTCGCTCTGCTCGGGCTGGTCGCCATCCTGGCCGTGGCCACCGCCACCTGGCTCGCGCTGCGGCCCCGGACTCCGGCGCCGCCGGCCGAGTTCCAGCGCCTGACGTTCCGCCGCGGTCTCGTCGGCTCGGCGCGCTTCGCGCCCGACGGCCAGATCGTGTTCGGCGCGGCCTGGGACGGGCAGCCGCCGCGCTTGTACGTGACGCGCTCCGACTCGCGCGACTCCCGGGCGCTCGACATCGCGAGCGGTTCCGTCGTCGGCGTGTCGCCGTCCGGCGAGGTCGCCTTCCTGCGCGACAAGATGATGCTGTCTCGCGCGCCGATCGCCGGCGGGCCCGAGAAGGGCGTCCTCAAGGACGTCGTCGCGGCCGACTGGACGGCCGACGGGGCGGACTTCGCGATCGTGCGGCGCCTCGAGGACGGGAAGCTCCGCCTCGAGTTCCCGATCGGACGCGTGCTGGCGGAGGCCCCGCACACGAGCCGGCTGCGGATATCCCCCGACGGCCGCCACCTCGCGGCGGCCACGCACGTCCAGCGCGACGACGACCGCGGCGGCGTCGTGGTGTGGGATCGCTCGGGCAAGATCGTCGCGCGCAGCGACGGCTGGGCGAGCCTCGAGGGGCTCGCCTGGTCGCCTAGTGGCCGCGAGGTGTGGTTCACGGCCACCCGCGTCGGCGCCGACAGCGCGCTGCACGCGCTCGCCCTCGACGACGGGCGGGTGCGGCCGGTGCTCGCGGGCGTGGGCCGCCTGGTGCTGCACGACGTCGCTCCCGACGGCCGCGTGCTGCTGGAGAGCGCGACCCTGCGCACGCAGGTGCTGTTCCGTCGCGAGGGCGAGCTCGAAGACCGGGACCTCTCGTGGCTCGACTACTCGGCGGCCCAGGCCCTCTCGGCGGACGGCAGCCTCGTCTTCTTCTACGAGAGCGGCCAGGGCGGCGGCGCCGGCTACACGACCTTCCTGCGCCGCACGGACGGCGCCCCGCCGGTGCGGGTCGGCACGGGGCGCGCGCTGTCGCTCTCGAGCGACGGCCAGTGGACGCTGGCGGTCGGGCTCGCGGACCCGGACCACCTCGACCTGCTGCCGACCGGCCCGGGCGAGGCGCGCAGGCTGCGCCTGCCCGGGGCGGTGTCGCACGAGCGAGCCGGCTTCCTGGCGGACGGGCGTCGGATCTGGGCCACGACGACGGACGCCGCCGGCGTGCGCTCGAGCTGGCTGGTCGGCCTGGACGGCTCCGACCCGCGCCGGCTCAAGCTGGCCGACGGGCGCGTCGTCTACGACAACACGTTCTCGCCCGACGGCAGCCGCCTGGTGCAGTCGTGCCCCAAGGCGGTCGGCGCGGGGCCCTGCCTGTTCCCCCTCGACGGCGCTGCGCCCGTGCCCGTGCGCGGCGCGAAGCCCGAGTGGGTCGCGATCGCCTGGGACGGGCTCGGGCGGCTCTACCTGCGCGACCGCTCGTCGGACGGGCCCGAGACGCTGTGGCGCCTCGATCCCGCGAGCGGGAAGGCGAGCGTCGTGGCCGAGCTCGCGCCGCGGGATCGCGCCGGCGTCGTCGGGATCTCGAACGTGGTCGTCGCGCCGCGTGGAGATGCCTGGGCGTACAACGTGTTCCGCCGCCTCTCGGACCTGCACGTCGTCACCGGCGTGCGCTGAGCCCTTCCACTCCTTCCCACCTCTCGACCCGGCCCTGGTCGCCTGCTCGCCCCTCGCTCAGTGACCGCTGCAAGCCGCTTTGATCCAGGGCGTTAGACCCTCATCCCCAAATCCCCGGGCGCTTCGGCCAACTCAGGCAACCGCGGCGACGCGGCGCGCGTCCACTCCTGCAAGCGCAAGCAGTAGCAGGCGCACCGCCGCAGGGCGATGCGCGAGGGGGTCGGGAAGGAGGGACAGGTGTCCGCTCGCAGGGTCGTCCTCGTCTTCGCGCTGTCCGCTCTCGTCGCTGCCGGCGTGCTGGCCGCGGAGGTCGACGGGACCGAGCCCGAGGGCCTGACCTCGCCGGCGGGGCTGCTCTCCGCCGCGAAGGTCGTGCCGGCCCTGGACGGCCCGGCGTTCCGCGTGGCCCGCTCCGGGCGGCCGCTGCTCCGCCTTGCCTGGATCGATCCCGCGGACGTCGCCGCCGGCTCCGGCTCGAGCGCGCGCGACGAGGCGAAGAGACTGCTCGCGGCGATGGGTCTGGACGTGCGCTGGCGCGTCTGCCGGCCCGACGAGCTCGCGATCGCCGGCGAGGTCCGCGTCATCCTGCTGGACCGCGGCGCCGCCACTGCCCGGCGCGCCTCCGTCCTGGGCGCGACGCCCCGGACGCCGGGCGAGCAGCCCGCCCCCGGCGTGCCCCACGGCCGCGGGCTGATGGCGAGCCGCTTCAGCACCCGCGACCTCACCACGGGCGAGACGCCCGTGGAGCCCGAGGTCGCGCTCGCCGTGCGGACCGCCCTCGTGGGCGGTCGCGTTTCCCCGCCCGTCGCCGAGAGCGGCCTCGTGGCCGTCGAGCTCGCGGGCAAGGAGGTCGAGTGATGAGCACCCACCTGGTCGGAACCGATCGGCAGGCCTTTCGCGAGCCGGCGCCGCGTCCCACGACGCCGCTCGAGCGGACGCTCCAGGCCCTCGCCGGCCCCTATCGGCCGCTGATCGTCTGGGGCCTGTTCTGGGGAGAACGGCCGTTCTCGGACCTGATGCGGCACGTGCCCGAGATCTCGAAGAAGGCCCTGCGGCGGGAGCTCGCCGAGATGGAGCGGCTCGGCCTCGTCTGCCGCGAGGTGCGTCCCGAGTCGAACAGGCGCGCCGACTACTCGCTGAGCCCGCTCGGGCAGACGCTGCGGCCGGTCGTCGGCGCGATGTACGAGTGGGGGCTGCTGAGGGCCGGTCTCGAGCGGCGCCCCCGCCCCGGCACGGAGGGCGTCGGCGCCTGAGGTCGGGCGCAGCCGAGGGCGGTGCCGCCGACGCTGCAGTCCCTTGACGCGCGTGGTAGCCTCGACCCGTTTCCGGGCGACGCCATGGACCTCCGCGCGTGTGCCGTGTGGTGGGCGTTGCTGCTGGTTCCGGCGCTGGCCGGGCCAGAGCAGGGTGCCGGCTCGCTGAGCCTCGAGCACGACCCGGTCGGCTGCGTGATCGCCGGGCAGTTTCCGAGGCTCGAGGCGTGCGTGCGCCCCGAGCGAGAGCTCGGCCGGGCCCTCGTCTACTTCCGGGCCCGCGGTCAGCACGCGTGGTACTACGTGGAGATGCGGCCGCTCCCGGGCGGCGCGGCCTGCCTCCAGGGCACGCTGCCGAAGCCGTTGCGCGCGATCCCGGCCATCGAGTACTACCTCGAGGCGCTGTCCCGGGATCTCGCGGCGGAGCGCACGCGGGAGTTCGCGGCGGACGTCGTGGACGGACCCGCTGCCTGCGGCACCCGGCGGCTCGCCTACGCGTCCTCCTCCGCCGCCGTCGTGGTGGGCGCGCCGCCCGGCGTGCCGGCGCTGCCGCCCGGCTTCGCGACGGCCGGTGTGACCGCGGCCTCTCCCGCCGCGGTGGCGGCCGCCGGCAAGATGTCGGGTGCGACCCTCGGTCTCATCGTAGGCGGCGGCGTGGCGGTCGTCGGCGCGGCCGCCGTGGCGATCGGCGCGGGCGGTGGCGACACGCCTGCGGCGTCCAGCGGCGCCGACCCGGGCGGGTCGGCCCCGACCACGACGACAACCACCACGACGACGACCACGACGACCACGACCACCACGCCGGCGGGACCGGCGGGGCCGACGGTCGGCTTCGGGTTCCTCGGGGGCGTGCCGCCCCCCGGCAGCTCCGTTCAGGATCCCGGAGGCTCGTTCACGCTGAACCTCACGCTCAACGTCTCCGTGCAGTGCTCGGCGAACGTCGCCAACGCCCGCCTGTTCGCGACGCTGCGGAGCGGCGGCGCGGGCTGTGCCACCTCCTACAGCGACTTCGCGCTCTCGGCCGGCGTCGCGCGCACCGTGTCCGTGAGCGGCTTCGTGGTGGCGGCGGGCTGCCGGCCACCCCCGTTCACCACGAGCTCGCTGTGGCTGCGGCTGTACGACATGAGCGTCCCGTCCTCCCCGCCCCTGGGCGAGGCCTCGCCCAGCGTGTCCTACACCATCACGCCCTGAGCGAGCCCGCTCAGGGCGCGACGGGCGAGGCGCCCCGCGCGGCGGCGATGTAGGCGTCGACCTGTGTCTCGAGCACCGAGAGCGGCACGGAGCCGTGCTGCAGCACCGCCTCGTGGAAGTCGCGGATGTCGAAGCGCGGGCCCAGGGCGTCCTCGGCCCGCTGCCGCAGCTCGCGAATCTTCAACTCGCCCATCTTGTAGGCGAGGGCCTGGCCGGGCCAGCCGATGTAGCGATCGGTCTCGGTCGTGACCTCGTGCAGCGAGAGCGCCGTGTGGTCGGCGAGATAGCGCAGGGCCTGCTCGCGCGTCCAGCCCTTGGCGTGCAGGCCGGTGTCCACGACCAGCCGGCAGGCCCGCCACATCTCGTACGTCAGGCGTCCGAAGTTGCTGTACGGGTCCGTGTAGAAGCCGGCCTCGAGGCCGAGCCGCTCGGCGTAGAGGCCCCAGCCCTCGCCGAACGCGTTGACATACTCGTGGCGCCGGAACTCGGGGACGTCCTTCAGCTCCTGCTGCAGGGAGGTCTGCAGGTGGTGGCCCGGCACCGCCTCGTGCAGCGTCAGGGCCTCGAGCGTGTACAGCGTGCGGGTCTCGAGCGCGTGCGTGTTGACCCAGTACATCCCGGCGCGCCGGCCCTCGATCGGGGCCCCGTCGTAGCGGCCGGCCGTGTACTTCGGCGCGAGGTCCTCGGGCACCGGCTCGACGCCGTACGGCTGGCGGGGCAGCGTCTTGAAGAAGCGCGGCAGCTGGCCGTCCATCCTCTTGGCGATGAACGAGGCCCGCTGCAGCAGCTCCTCGGCCGTCCTGGGGTAGAAGCGCGGGTCGCTGCGCAGGAACTCGAGGAAGGCCGCGAAGCCCTTTCCCCACTCGAGCCGCCGCAGCACCTCATCCATCTCGGCCCGGATGCGCGCGACCTCCCGCAGGCC